>DATAFT010000241.1:0-3652 GCA_036257295.1 Thermoanaerobaculia bacterium | reverse complement strand
ATCTCAAGATGAATCGCCTGCTCGACACCTTCGACGAGTGGGCGCTGGCGAACGGCAACGGCGCGAGCGCGCTTCCGCCGGAGCGTTTCGAGCCGACCCGCGTGCCGGATGCGCCGCGGCTCGAGCTCGATCTCGGCAGCGGCGAGATCCGATCCATTCTGTGGGCCACTGGCTTTCGTCCCGACTACAGCTGGCTCGAGGTGCCGGTGCTCGATCGCAAGGGCTACCTACGGCACGACGGCGGCGTGGTGGACTCGCCTGGCCTCTACGCCATGGGGCTTCCGTTCCTGCGGCGGCGCAAGTCGAGCTTCATTCACGGCGCCGAGGACGACGCTCGCGATCTGTCGGCGCACCTCGCCGCCCATTTAGGCGGTGCGGTTCGACTCGGGGACGCGTGACAGCAGGCGAGAGAGACCGCGGGCGCGCGCCGATAGCCTTTCGCGCCATGGGTCGGGCGTTGCGGCACCGCAACTACCGGCTCTTCTTCTTCGGCCAGGGCATCTCGCTCATCGGCACCTGGCTCACGCGCATCGCGACCAGTTGGCTGGTCTACCGTCTCACCGGCTCGGCGCTGCTCCTCGGCGTGGTCGGCTTCGCCGGTCAGATTCCGACCTTCGTGCTGGCGCCGTTCGCCGGCGTGTTCGTCGATCGCACCAACCGCCACCGCGTCTTGGTGATAACGCAGTGGCTCGCCTGCCTGCAGTCGGCGCTGCTCGCGTACTTCACTCTGCGCGGCACCGTCACCGTGCATCACGTCCTGGCGCTGAGCATCTTCCAGGGCCTCATCAATGCCGTCGACATGCCGGCGCGCCAGGCGTTCGTCGTGCAGATGGTGGAGTCTCGGGCCGACCTGCCAAACGCCATCGCGCTCAACTCGTCGATGGTCAACGGCGCCCGGCTGCTCGGACCTTCGGTCGGCGGCATCCTCATCGCCGCGTTCGGCGAAGGGTGGTGCTTCGCGATCGACGCCGCGAGCTACCTGGCGGTGATCGCTTCGCTGCTCGCGATGCGAGCCATCCCCGATGCCGCACCGCGCAAGATCCAGCGCGCGCGCCAGGACCTGACCGAAGGCTTCCGCTATCTGATCGGCTTTCGCCCGATCGCGATCATCCTCGGTTTGTTGGCTTTGATCAGCCTCATGGGCATGCCGTACTCGGTGCTGATGCCGATCATCGCCGACCAGGTCCTGCACGGCGGCCCCCACACGCTGGGTTGGCTGATGGCGGCGGCGGGGCTCGGCGCGCTGTGCGGCGCTCTCTATCTCGCGTCGCGCCAGTCGGTGGTCGGCCTGGAGCGGGTCATCGGGATCTGCGCGGTGGGGTTCGGTCTGAGCCTGAGCGCCTTCGCGTTCTCGCGCGCCCTCTGGCTCTCGCTGCCACTGGTGCTGATGGTCGGGCTGTTCATGATGCTCGAGATGGCCGCCAGCAATACCGTCATCCAGACGCTGGTCGACGAAGACAAGCGTGGCCGCGTCATGAGCTTCTTCGCGATGGCCTTCTTCGGCACCGCGCCGGTCGGGAGCCTGTTCGCCGGCGCTATGGCCGATCGCATCGGCGCGCCCTACACCATCCTTGCCGGCGGCATTGCCTGCGTCCTCGCCGGCGCCGCGTACCTGCAGGCGTTGCCTCGCCTGAACGCGGAGATGCAACCCATCTACGTTCGTCTGGGCATCCTGCCAGCGGTGCCGGATGGCGCGGCCGCCGACTGAGGCTCACGGCTCCAGAAGGCTCAGGCCTTCGAGACGTCGGTGCCGGCGAACTCGCGGATGACGCGGTTGCCCTTGTACTCGATGTCGTCGATCATGCCGACGCGCGACGAGTAGTAGGCGCGGGTAGTGGCGGTCTTGAGCTCGCCGAAGAAGCGCTCTTCCAGCGACTTCGGATCGTCTTCGTTGGCGGCCATCTTCTCGACGACGGCCGTGCGCTGCTGCGGAGTGGTGTCGAGGAAGGCTCTGCCGTGCAGCTCCCGCGCGAGCGCGTCGACGCGGGCGAGGCCGTCCCTCCACTGCTTGCGTTCCTTGGCGTAGTCCTCGATCTTCGCGTCCTTCTCCGCGAGCGTGCGATCGAGGTAGGCGGCGACGCCGGCCGCGCGCGCGCCGCCGGAATGATCGTCGGCGGGCAGGATCATCTCGCTCAGCTCGTCGACCAGCGCGAGCTCGACCGCGGTGAAGAACTGTGCGGCCGTGGCGGTGGCGGCGGTCGCCGCTGCGACGGCGGTCGCGGCCGCGGCGGCTTCCGTCACGGCCGGCGTCAACGCGCCGGCGAGGGGTGCGACCACACCGGCGCCGACGCTCGCGCGCAGCAGCTCGCGCCGGCTCATCCGATCGCGCGGGATGCGCTGGTGGTTGCTCACAGGTTCCCTCGCTGCAGCTCGTCGGCGAGGTGATCGCACGAGCGCCAAGCGAGCGCCATGATGGTCCAGGTCGGGTTCTGGTTGGCCGCGCTGACATGGCTCGAGCCGTCGACGACGAAGAGGTTGTCGACGTCGTGCGACTGCTGGAACTGATTGAGTACCGAGGTGCGCGGGTCGCTTCCCATGCGGGCGGTGCCGAGCTCGTGGATCGACCACCCCTCGGTCAGCATGCGCTGGTCGCGGTCGACGATCTCGATGCCGGCGTCTTCGAGCATCTCCGAGGCGCTCGCCACCATGTCGGCGCACATCGCCTTTTCGTTGTCGCCGAACTTGTAGTTGAAGCGCAGGACCGGAATGCCCCAGCCGTCCTTGACCGCGGGGTCGAGATCGACCTGGTTCTCGTAGCGGGACAGCACCTCGCCGAAGCCGCCGAGCTCGATGAAGGCGCCGGCCTCGTCTCTCACCTTCCTCTTGTAGGCGGCGCCGAAACCCTTCGCTCCCATGGCCGTCCACGGCATCATCCCGGTGCCGCTGCCGCCCTCGAACCCGTAGCCGCGGATGAACTTGGGATGGCGCTCGGCCAGGTTGCGGAAGCGCGCGATGTAGAAGCTGCCGGGCCGCCCGTCGTCGAGCGTGCGCGGCTTGCCGGCGAGCTCCTTGACGAAGCCGGTGACGCTCGGCCCCATCACGTGCTCGCAGAAGTTGTGGCCGACGTGCCCGCTCGAGTTGCCGATGCCATTGGGGTGCTGATCCGACTTGGAGAGCAGCAGGATGCGGGCCGACTCGAGGGTCGAGGCGGCGATGACGACGACCCGCGCTCGCGCCTCGTAGGGCTTGCGGGTCGCGGCGTCGAGGAAGGCGACCCCGCGAGCCTTGCCGGTTTTGGGGTCGACCGTCACCTGGTGGACGACGCTGTTGGTGCGTACCACCAGGCGACCGGTGTCGAACGCCGGGTAGATGAGCCCGGTGGGGGAGTCGAACGCGGCGTGGATGTCGCAGCCGCCGGCGCGCCGGCCGCAGGCGCCCCTGCCCCAGCAGCGCGAACGGTACTTGTTGTGCTCGAGGCCGTCGGTGGTGACTCCCGCGCGATACGGCGTGAGGACGCGCCCCGAGCGCGCCATCGAATCGCGCAGCTTGACCTCGGCGGGGTTGAGCCGCGTCGGGCGCTGGAAGATCGAGTCGGGCAGGTAGGGGAGGTTCTCGTTGACGCCGGAGATCCCGAGGTAGCGGTCGACCTTGTCGTAGTAGGGCGCGATGTCGGCGTACGAGACGGGCCAGTCCTCGCCCCAGCCGTCGCGGC
>DATAFT010000210.1:0-3636 GCA_036257295.1 Thermoanaerobaculia bacterium | reverse complement strand
CCGATGACGCCGCCCCAGGTGCGCTTGCCGATGAGCGGACCCAGTCGGTAGATCTTCCAGGCGTGGCTGAAGATGTCGCCGTCGGACCCGGCATGCTCGTTGGTGACGGCGACCAGAGGCCCCAGCGGCGCGTCGGCGGGGTAGGTGGCCGGGCCCTGCCAGCGCCCGACGTCGAACGAGATCGGGCGCCGCACCAACTTCTCGAGCAGGAGCTGCGACACGTTGCCGCCGCCGTTCCAGCGCACGTCGACGATCAGACCGGTGCGGTCGACCTCGTTGCGGAAGGCGCGATGGAACTCGGCGTAGCCGTGCGGGCCCATGTCGGGGATGTGCAGATAGCCGACCTGGCCGCCGGTCTCGTCGCTCACGCGCGCGCGGTTCGCTTCGACCCAGTCGCGATAGCGCAGCGGCGTCTCGTTGGCGAGCGTCGTGATCGCGATTGGCCGGCGGGCGCGAGCGCCCGGGGAGCGCACGGTGAGCGCGACCTGCTGGCCGGCCTGGTGGACCAGGAGCTCGAAGGGCGAGCGCTCCGCGCCGACCGGCCGGCCGCCGACGGCGAGCAGGTGGTCTCCCTCGGCGATGCCGACGCCGGGCGCGCGCAGCGGGGAGCGCGCCTTGGCATCCCACGAGTCGCCGCGCGGGATCCTGCGAACTACCCAGGCGCGCGCCGCAGCGTCCCACTCGACGTCGGCGCCGAGCAGACCCTGATGCCAGGCCGGACCGGGCAGGTAGTCACCGCCCAGCTCGTAGCAGTGCGAAGTGCCGAGCTCGCCCTGGAGCTCCCAGATCAGATCGGAGAACTCGGAACGCGTGCCGACGCGCTCGACCAGCGGCAGGTACCGTTCGAGCGCGCCGGTCCACTCGACGCCCGAGAGGTCCTCGGTCCAGAACTGGTCGCGCTGTAGCCGCCATGCCTCTCTCAACATCTGCCGCCACTCGAGCTCGGGCACCACTTCGAGGCGCAGCCGGCCGAGGTCGATCCATCCCGACTCGCGGCCGGGCTCGTCCCTGCGCACCAGGTCGCGGGCTTCGATCCCCGCGGGCAGCGCGCGCAGGCGATTGCCGGCGCGGACCAGCAGGGTGTGACCGTCGAGCGAGAGCGCGATGTCGGTCACGTTCGCGAGCAGCAGGTCGGCGTGGTCACGCTCGAAGTCCCAGATCTCGACCTTGGCCAAGGCCTTTGGCGGTCCCTTGGCGCGCCAGTCCTGGTCGAGAGTTCCCTCGATCGGCACCGAGGTGACGAACACCCGTCCGTGGCCGCCGACGATCTGGAGGTAGCGCCCCTCCGGCATCGGGAAGGCGACCACACGATCGGCGATGCCGTCGAGGTCGACCTGCACGCTCGGCGTATCCGCGCCGTTGTCGGGCTCGTCCGGACGCGACGGCTTCGCGCGCGGGCGATGCGGCGCGCGCAACGCGGCATCGAAGGGGGACGGTGTTGCGGCCGCGAGCGGCACCAGACAGGGCACCACGCCCTTGGGGAAGCCGAAGTCGAAGTACTGGGGGTCGGGGACCGGATCGAAGCCGCGCAGCGACAGAAAGTAGAGATACTTCCCCTCGGGATCGAACGCCGGCGCGTAGTCGACGAACTCGGGCCGCGTGATCTGGTGAACCGCGCCGCGGTCGCGATCGAAGAGGTGAATGGAGCAGGAGCGCCGCGTCGAGTAGAAACCGTAGGCGAGCCAGCGACCGTCCGGTGACCAGGCGAGGCCCGCGATGCGATCGTGCCGGCTGGTCTCGACCAGCCGCGTCTCGCCGTTCTGCAGGTTGGCGATCCAGACCTCCTGGCGGTGATTGGCGAACGCGACCACGGCGGAGGAGGTCGGCGCCGGCGCCGGGACCAGGTCGAGGGCGCGGCCGAAGTCGCCGCCGATGGTCTTGGGCCGCCCGGTGCCGTCGGCGCGGAAGACCACCAGCGACTCTTCACCGCTGGCATCGGTCACGGCCGCGAGCCGCTCGCCGTCGGGGAGGAAGCGGGCGAGGCGCGTGCGCGCGCCTGGTTCGCCGTGTCGCAGCGGTGCACCCTCCCAGAGTCCGAACGTGAACGCGGCGCCACGCGTCACCGTGGCGAGGCCCGATCCGGTCGGATTGAGGTCCGCGGTCTCGAGATGCTCGGCGGCCTCGACGAAGCGACGCCGTCGTCCCGGGCGGGCGCTCGAGAGCGTCACGTCGATCGGCCCGCCCTTCCCGGTCTCGACGTCGTACAGATGGAGGTCGGCGCCGGCGTGGTAGACGATCCGACGCCCATCGGTGGACGGATAGCGAGCGTAGAAGTCCTCGTGGTCGGTGTGGCGGTGAAGGTCGCGCCCGGCCGGCGTGCACGAGTAGAGGTTGCCATGTCCCTCGTGATCGGAGAGGAACCAGATGCGCCCGGCGATCCACATCGGGCTGGCGATGTTCCCGCTCGCCGGAGCGAGCGGCGCGAAGCGGCCGTCGCCCTTGCGATCGATCCACAAGGTGCCGGCGGTGCCGCCGCGATAGCGCTTCCAGCGCGCCGGATCCGCCGAGTTGCGGCCGAGGATGACGCCTTTGCCGCCCGGCTCGAACGCGATCTCGTGCGCCGTGCCCCACGGCAGCCGCTCGCTGGGCCCGCCGGCGGCGGGTACCGAGTGCAGATGTTGATCGCGAGCGAACGGGCGCGCCGCGTTGCTCTGGAACAGGACGCCGGAGCCGTCGCGCGTCCAGCCCACCGTCCGCGTGTTGGCGCCCAGCCAGGTGAGCCGCCGCCCGGCGCCGCCACCCGCGTCCATCACGTAGACCTCGGCCGGCCCCTCGGCGGTGCCGGTGTAAGCGAGGCGCGCGCCATCGGGCGAGAAGCGCGGGAAGGTCGTGGTTCCAGGGCTTGCGGTCAGCCGCCGCGCCACGCCGCCGCCGGCCGCGACCGCCCACAGGTCGTCCTCGCAGACGAAGACCACCAGGTCGCCGTAGATGGTTGGGTGTCGGTGGTAGCCGGGGGCGCTCATGAGGTAGTGGGCGACATCGCTATCCTGGGTGAGGCTGTTTCGCGAATGCGTCGCGGATCCTGGCACAGGAGTTCGTAGTTGCGCATCGGACCAAAGGGCGTATTACCCCTTCTATAGGAGTGACCATGTACTGCCCGAAATGCGGCGGCGAGTTTCAATCCTGGGTCAAGACCTGCCCCGACTGCGACCAGGCTCTAGTCCCGGACCCGCCTCCCGAGCCATCGCACCAGGCTCAGGAGCTGCGGTGCGTTCTCGAGACTTCGGATCCCGACGTCCTACCGATCGCGGCTTCCGCGCTGCGGGCCGCCGGCATTCCGTTCTGGACACCGGGCGAGAGCACGATGGACCTCTGGCCGCTGGGCGCCGGCGGGGGGTCGGTGCCGTCGAACCTCATCTCGGCCGGCATCCTGGTACCGGCAGATCGCTACGAGGAGGCGCTTGCAATTCTGCAGACGAAAGCCGAGGTCCTCGATCAGTCGCCGGAGACCGATTCCGATCCGGACTGAGGAAAGCGGGAACGCTGACCGATCGGGAGATCGGATGGTCGCACCGTAAGCTCGTGGTGTCGATCAAGATCGCGAACTCCTTCGGCGCGCTCGCGATCGCGTCAGCTCTTTTTTTGCAAACGTCACCAGCCCCGACGCATGAGCGCCCGGAACCCGTTCAACTCGAG
>DATAFT010000205.1:0-1998 GCA_036257295.1 Thermoanaerobaculia bacterium | reverse complement strand
GGTGACGCCGCGACTGCTGCTCTGCCACGCCGCCGGCACCACGGTGCACGGCTTCCCCGGCTACGAGCCGACCGCGACGCTGCCGAGCGTGCCCGACGTCCTCGACGGCGCTGGCGGCGCCAACACCGCCGCGGTACGCGTCGACCTCGAGCCGGGCACCAAGGAGCGCTACTCGGGCGGCGGCACCACCATCCTCCAGCTACTCCTGACCGAGGTCACCGGCAAGCCCTTTCCGCAGGTGCTCCAAGAGTGGGTGCTGGCGCCTGCCGGCATGACCGACAGCGCGTTCGACCAACCGCCGCGACCGGAGCGCGCGAGTCACGCGGCGCGCGCGCACCTCGCGAACGGCGCGACCGCCGCGGCGCGATGGCACGTCTACCCGGAGCTCGCCGCCGCCGGGCTGTGGACCACGCCCCGCGACCTCTCGCTGCTCGCGATCGAGGTGTGGCGGGCGCGGCGTGGCGAGAGCGATCGCTTGCTGACCGCGGAGTCGGCGAAGCTGATGACCGCACCTGCGGGCATCGGGTCATTCGCGCTCGGATTCGAGATGCAGGACCGCGGCAACGACGCGACCGGCGAAGTCTGGTACTTCAGTCACAGCGGCGGCAACTGGGGATTTCGCAGCCTGCTGGTGGTCGATCGCGAACATGGTCACGGGTTCGCGGCGATGATCAACGGCAGCGACTTCAACCCGCTGCTCGAGGTGCAGCGGCGGATCGTTCAGGCTTACGAGTGGAAAGGCGACTTCACCAAGCCGCCGCGGAATTGGCCGATCGATCATTGAGCGAGGGAGGAGACGCCGCTCCCCTACCCGTCGCTTGGCGTCAGTGCGGCTCCGAGGTAGGCGGCGGCGAGGCGGTCGACGATCGCGGGCAGGTCGTTGTCGTAGCTGCGGTTGATCTGGATCGCGAGCGCGAAACGCTCGGCCGGGAAGTAGCGCATCGCGGAGTTGTAGCCGGGGATCCAACCGCCGTGACCGTAGGCGGGTCCGAAAGAGGTCTGGTACTGGTAGGCGCCGAGGCCGTACACAGCGGTAGCGTCGTCGCCTCGATAGCCGGAGTGCAGCAGCTCGTCGAGGTAGTCGCCGTCGATGGCGCGCCCTTCGTAGAGGAGCTTCGCCCAGCGCACCAGGTCCTGCGGGTTGGAGTAGAGGCCGCCGCCGGTCCACTCGGTAGCGGGGTTGTAGCGCATCGAGCCATCGTCGCCGACCACCCTCGAGGGCAGGCCGAAGCGATTCTTGGTCTCGAGGTAGCCGGCCGCAAGACCGGGAAGCTCGGGCCGATCCGAAGGCCTCGTCCGGGTGAGCTCGAGACGATCGAGGAAACGCTCGCGCACCTGGTCGTAGTACGGCTTCCCCACCGCGCGCTCGAGCACCAGACCTACCAGGATGTAACCGGTGTCGGAGTAGGCGTAGCCCTCGCCCACGGCGAAGAGGGGCTCGGCGTCGAGCACGAACTCGATCAGCTCTCGCGGCGACAGGCTCGCTGTGGCGTCGCCGCGAGTGCGGTCCATCGCGGCACGAAACGGGTCGAGATAGACGTGGTCGAGCAGGCCGGAGCTGTGGGTCAGCAGATGGCGCAGCGTGACGGTCGAGCCGTTGGGCAGGCGTGCATACCAGTCCTCCGTCCCCAACCAGTCGGCGAGACGATCGTCTAGGCCCAGCTTTCCTTCGCGGCTGGCGGCGATCGCGGTGGCGGCGACGAAGGTCTTGCCGATGCTCCCGGCGAGCATCCGGCTCTCGACCTCCATCGGCGAGTCGAGCTCGACGTTGGCGAGCCCGGTCGCGAAACCACGCACCGCGCCGTCGGGCGTCGAGTACGCGGCCGTCGCGCCCGGAATCTCCGTCTCGGCGCGCAGGGCGTCGAGCGCGGCCTGGAATCGCTCGACGCGCGCGTCTGGGTCGTCAGCGGGAGCGCAGGACACCATTGGAAGAGTGAGCACGATGATCGATACGGAGCGAGCGAGCGCAGGGTGTGGTACCCACCACACCCGGAGCGA
>DATAFT010000192.1:0-9595 GCA_036257295.1 Thermoanaerobaculia bacterium | reverse complement strand
CGGCGGGGCGGGCGTGAACGGCGCGGACCCCTTCCTGCGCCCGATCGGCGCCAGTGGTCTCACGGGACACTTCCACGCGGCCGCGTTCTCGCACCGGCCGCTGCCGCGCGGACCGCTCGAGCTCAAGCCCACGGTCGCCGGTTTGTTCGAGGCCGAGGCCACGCGCGGTCTCCTCCACCTCATCCGCGATGACCGGCCCCTGACTGGACTGGGCGAGAGCGAGCTCTCGCGCGGCGCTCTGTGGGCGGCTTCGATCGACCGGGTGACCGCCGCATGACGCTTCTCCTCGGCGCGCTCTCGATCGGCCTCATCCTGTCGCTGCTCGCCGCCGGCGTGTTCATCAGCTTCCGGGTCTTCAGCTTCCCCGACATCACGACCGACGGGTCGGTGACGACCGGCGCCTCGGTCGCCGCGGTGTTGATCGTGCACGGCATGTCGCCGCTGCCGGCCACCATCCTCGGCGCGGTCGGCGGTGCGCTCGCTGGCGCTGCGACTGGAGTGCTCCACGCCCGGTTCAAGATCCACCGCCTGCTCGCCGGCATCCTGGTGATGACCGCGCTCTATTCGATCAACCTGCGCATCATGGGCAAGAGCAACGTGCCGCTGCTCGCGGCCGACACCTTGGCGACGCGCGCCGACGCGCTCGGCGAGCGTGTGCTCGGCGCGACCCAGATCGGCATCTGGGGCTACGAGGTGGCGGCGCGCGATCTTGCCGTGTTGGCGTTGGTGTTCGTGATCGTGATCGTGGTCGCCCTCCTGCTGTGGGC
This sequence comes from Thermoanaerobaculia bacterium, assembly GCA_036257295.1. Lineage (GTDB taxonomy): Bacteria > Acidobacteriota > Thermoanaerobaculia > Multivoradales > Multivoraceae > DATAFT01. The sequence continues at coordinate 8,828 of DATAFT010000192.1, read as the reverse complement.
ATTCCTGCGCACGCAGCTCGGCACCGCGATGCGCGCCACCGGCAACAACGAGCAGATGATCCGGGCGCTCGGCGTCGACGTCGGCAACATGCAGATCATCGGGCTCGCGCTCGCCAACGGCCTGGTCGGTCTCTCGGGCGCCCTGCTCGCCCAGTACCAGGGCTTCGCCGACGTGCAGATGGGCATCGGCATGGTGGTGTGGGGCCTCGCCAGCGTGATCATCGGCGAAGCGCTGGTGGGAACGACGCAGCTCGGGTTGGTGATCACCGGCGCGGTCATGGGCTCGGTCCTGTTCCGGCTGCTGGTGGCGATCGCGCTGCGCGCCGGCCTCGACCCCAACGACCTCAAGCTGGTCACCGCGGTGTTCGTGTTCGCCGCCCTCATCCTGCCCGGCGCGCTGGCGAAGATGCGCGCCCGCAAGTCGGTGAAGGGGCTCGAGCTCGAGCGCTCCGGGAGCGCGCGATGACGCAGCTCCAAGTCGAGCGCGTGGTGAAGACGTTCAACGAGGGAACGCCCAACGAGGTGCGCGCGCTGCGCGACGTGAGCCTCTCTGTCGAGAGCGGCTCGTTCGTCGTCGTCATCGGCATGAACGGCTCCGGCAAGTCGACGCTGCTCAACGCGGTGGCGGGATCGTTCTTCGCCGACTCCGGCCGGGTCTCGATCGCGGGGCGCGACGTCACGCGCTGGCCCGAGCACCGGCGCGCCAAGCTGGTCGGTCGCGTGTTCCAGAACCCGTTCTCCGGCACCGCGCCCGATCTCTCGATCGCCGAGAACCTGGCGCTGGCGGCGCGGCGCGGTCGTCCGCGGGGATTGGGATGGGCGCTGGGCCCGGTGGTGCGTCACGAGCTCGCCGAGCGCGTCTCGAGTCTGGGCATGGGTCTCCAGGACCGGCTCGACAACCCGATCGGCAGCCTCTCGGGCGGCCAGCGTCAGGCGCTGACGCTCCTGATGGCGACCTGGCGCCGTCCCGAGCTGCTGCTCCTCGACGAGCACACCGCGGCGCTGGATCCCAAGAGCGCTGACCAGGTGATCCGTCTGAGCACCGACGTGATCGAGCGCGACCGACTCACCACCATGATGGTGACCCACTCGATGCAGCAGGCGGCGGCGCTCGGCGACCGCCTGATCATGATGGTGCAGGGCCGTATCCTCCACGACTTCTCCGGAGCGGAGAAACAACGCCTACGCGCCGAAGACCTGCTCGATCGCTTCGAAGAGGTTCGCCGCGGCGAACGTCTCGACGAAACGGCGGCCGAGCTCCTTCGTCGAAGCTACGTCTAGCACCGCGCCGTCTGCGGCGCCGGAGTCATCAGCCAGCAGGGCGTGGTATTCACCACGCCCTGCTGGCAGCGGAACTTTCTTCCCGGCTCTGTCAATCGGGGAACGGCAGGGAGTCCGCCGCGACAGCGGGGACGCCTCGGGCCAGCCTGCTAGGCTTCTCGTTCCCTGGCACGATCTTTGCCCTATGGAAGTGTGACCGGTTGAACAAAAGGAGGAACCGTCATGTTGTGGACCATTCTCTTGGTGCTCTTGGTGCTATGGGCGCTCGGCCTGGTCAGCGGCTACACCCTGGGTGGCTTCGTCCACGTGCTGCTGGTGATCGCGGTGATCGTGCTGATCATCCAGCTGGTGCAAGGCAAACGAGTCGTCTGAACGCCGGCCCACCGGCGGCGGCGAAGATCGACTACGCGAAAGAGAAAAGCTTGGACCGGGGAGTCCGGGCCGAATCAACAAGCGCCGCCGCCTCCCCGCAGTCGCTCGAGCCGCAGCTCCTCGACGACGGGACGCGCCAGCGACTCGAGCCGATCGCCGAGCGGAATCCCGGTTCCGTCGGCTATGCGCACCATGCGCTCGAAGTTCGAGGCCACGGCCGCCGCGTCGACCATCGCGGCAACGCCCATCCGATCGACCAAACGCTCGCGAGCACGCGCGATGTCGGCGGCGTCGCGGTCGACGATAGCTTCGGCGAACGCGACCAGCGCCTCGCCGTGCTCGACACCGCTCTGGTGTCCGCGTTCAGTGATCGCGCGCAGGTCGACCGTCTCACCTCGGGTTTGGCTGCTCGCACGGAGCAGATTGGCGTGCGCGGTGGTTCAATAGAAGCAACTGTTGAGCGCCGAGACGCGGCCTGCCACGAGCTCGATCTGCGGCCGCGTGAGATGCCCGCGCGATGCTCCCGGGTTGGGGACGTCTTGCATCTCCAGGTAGTGCACCGCGGAGAGATCGAGGAGGGTGCGCACCTCGTCGGGCGCGAGGCTCATGGCGCGGATCACCCAACCGATTCGACCGGCCGGCCATAGATCGGCTTCGGGCGTGCCGGAGTTGTCTTCGGGCACCAGCGGCACCCACGCTTCCTCGAGTCGAGCGCTGGCCGGGCGATAACGGCTCGGCTCACCGGGCAGGGGCGCCGGCAGCGGATGCTCGGGTAGCCCGAGCGCGAGGCAGAAGCTGTCGATCGACACCAGCGCCACCACGGTGCCGAGCAGCTCGACGTAGCTCTCGACGTTCAATCCCGCAGCGACGGCCTGGTCGAGCCACTCGCGTTTCAAGCGACTGGCGTCGGTGACCAGACGGTGCACCGCGTCGACCGCGATTTCGGGGAGATCGCTGGCGCGGTCGTGCTCTCCGTTCACGAAGTACGGAGAAAGCGATTGCTTGCGCCGCCGGCACAGATCGCACTCGCGCGCGCTCCTCACCTCGGACGCGATGGCGACCCGCTCGGGACCCGTCCACCAGGCGCCGGGCCCGGCGAGCCGTCGCCAGAACCTGGAGTGCGCTGCTGTCAGGGCGTCGGCGACGGGGAACGAGGACTGCCGGTAGGAAACTGCTTGTGGATCAAGGGTTTGCGCTCGCATGGATGCGTCCGCCCTAATATAGCAATATAACTATTGCGTAAATATAGTGAGCAGTATTAAACTGCTCATTCACTTACTGACGATTATCATCGGAGGCAGTCCATGACGCCCGTCGCTCTTTATCTCCTACTCGGTGCCTGCCTGTCGAGCGCTCTCGTCATCTACGGATGGCCGCGACGCGCGGCCCCGGGCGCGAGCCTGTTCGCGCCGCTGATCGCCTGCATCACCGCGGGCTCGGGCGCGGCGGCGCTGGAGATGGTCGCTACGAATCCGGCCACGCGGCTGATCTGGAATCGCGTGAGCTGGATCGGCATCGTGGCACTGCCCCTGTGCTGGCTGCTCTTCTGCGTCGACTTCACCGGCTCGTGGTCGTCGATCCGCTCGGCGCGGGCGGTGGCCCTGCTCGCGTCCCCCGCGATCGCGCTGATCGCGCTGCTCACCGCCAACTGGTTCGAGCCGGTCGAGAGCATGGTGCCGGCGGCGGTGGGATCGCAGCCGATGCTGCTCGCGCTCTCGCGCCTCTATGGCTGGCTCTTGTTCCTGTTGGGCATGGCGCTCCTGGTGCGTCGCTACGCGCGCAGCGCCTCGGTCTACCGGGCGCAGTGCGGCTCGTTGATCCTGGCGGGATCGATTCCAGCGGTGGTTCATCTTCTCCACCTGGTCGGGTTCGATCCGCTCGGCGGCGTCGATCCCACCCTGTTCTCGTTCAACGTGGCGGCACTGGTGCTGGGTTGGGGGCTGTTCTCCTATCGGCTCTTCGACGTCACGCCGATCGCCTACGAGACCGTGTTCAACGCCATCGGCGATGGCGTCGTCGTCACCGACTCGCGCGGCCAGGTCACCAGCGTCAACCCGATCGCGCTCGAGACCCTGGGCCGCGGGCTCGACGACGTGCTCGGCAGGAAGATCGACGAGCTCTACAACACCAAGCCGCAGTCGCCGCCGGCGACGGTCAGTGCATCGCAGCGCGGGCGGTCCGCCGCCGGTCAACTCGATCCCACGGCGGGCGGAGCGCTCGCGCCCGAGCTCATCGAGCTCAACGTGCGGCGCGCGGGGCGCGACCGCGACGTCGAGATCCGCGCTTTCCCGGTCTACGACGGCGAACGCCGGCTCTACGGCCGCGTCTACATCAGCCAGGACGTCACCGATCGCAACGCCTACCAGCGCCGCATCGAGGAGATGGCGTACCGCGACTTCCTCACCAAGCTGCCCAACCGCCGCGCGCTCTACGCCGATGCGCAGCGGGCGATCGCCTTCGCCCGCCGGCGCCGGCAGGACGCGGCGCTCCTGTTCTTCGACCTCGACCGCTTCAAGGACGTCAACGACGCGCTCGGCCACCCCGCCGGCGATCTGCTGCTTCAGTACGTCGCTTCGCGGCTGCAGAGCGCCGCGCGCAAGGAGGACTCGCTGGCACGGCTCGGCGGCGATGAGTTCGCCCTCCTGCTCTACGACTGCGACGCCTCCGGCGCGCGAGCCGCCGCCGAGCGGCTGATCCGCTCGCTGCGCGAACCTGCCTTCGAGGTCAGGCGCACGCGCCTCAACCTCGACGCCAGCGTCGGCATCGCGATGTACACCGGCGGCGACAAGACGGTCGAAGAGCTGATCGCGCAGGCCGACGTCGCGCTCTACCGCGCCAAGCAGGGGCCCGACCGCATCCACCTCTACCAGGCGATGGAGGAGCCCGCGGTCGACGGCTGCATCCGGCCCGAGGACGAGTTCATCGAGGCGATGCGCACGCGCCAGCTCATCTTCAAGTATCAGCCGATCGTCGATCTCGCCAGCGGCAACGTGCATGCGGTGGAGGCGCTGGTGCGCTGGGAGCATCCGACCCGCGGCCTCACCCATCCGTCGAGCTTCCTGGCCATGGTCGAGGAGCGCGATCTCGCGCTCGAGCTCGACCGCTACGCGCTGACTCACGCCATGGCGGAGGTCGTCGACAGCCCCTACGACGTCTGCATCAACCTCTCGGCGCGCAGCGTGCTCGATCGCCAACTGGTCGACATCGTCTCGACCGCGCTGCGCTCCTCGGGACTGCCGCCGCGGCGCTTGATCCTCGAGATCACCGAGCGGGCACTGGCGGTGCCCGAGCTGACGCGCCCGGTGCTGTTCGACCTGCGCAAGCTGGGTGTCCGCATCGCCGCCGACGACTTCGGCACCGGCTACTCGGCTCTCGCCTACCTGCGCCACTTCCCGCTCTCGATGCTCAAGCTCGATCGCTTCCTGGTCGCCGGCATCGGTCGCCGGGTCGAGGACGAGGCGATCATCCGCGCGGTGATCATGATCGCGCGCACCATGGGCCTCCTCGTCATCGGCGAGGGGGTCGAGACGCGCGAGCAGATGCGCTGGCTCGACGCCCAGGGCTGCAACGCGGCGCAGGGCTTCCACCTGGCGCGACCCGAGCGTTGGGAGACGTTCCTCGCCTGGGCCGAGTCGCGCTCGGCGGAAGGGGCCCGCCGGCTCAAGCTCGTCAGCTAGCGCAAGGACCGCTTCCGCCACCAGGTCGAGGGCATCGCGCTGCGCTATTGCGGAGGCGATCGCGGATGGTGGATCGTCTCCGATCAAGGCCCGGCGCTCACCGAGTTCCACCTGCTCGATCGCCGCACGCTCGAGCCGCTCGGATTGTTCGTCGGCGGCTCGACCGCGAACACCGACGGCATCAGCTGTGCGGCCTAGCCCCGCACTGCCGTCGAGGATCGCGCATCAGACGTCACGCCGCGCTGCGATAGCTTGACGGGGTGAGCCTCCGCGGCTTCGACGCTTTCTTCGCGCCGCGCTCGATCGCGCTGATCGGACCGAGCGAGCGCCAAGGCTCGGTGGGGCGCGCCGTCGCCGCCAACCTCTTCGGCGCCGGCTTCGACGGGCCCATCCTGCCGGTGCATCCGCGCCTCGAGTCCCTGCACGGCGCACCCGTCTATCGCGACGTGGCGAGTTTGCCGATCGCGCCCGACCTCGCGGTGATCGCTACACCGGCGGCGACGGTGCCCGCCATCGTCCGTCAGCTCGCCGACCGCGGCGCCCGCGCCGTGGTCATCTTGTCCGCCGGATTTCGGGAGCGGGGACCGGAGGGGGCCGCGCTCGAGCGCGCGGTGCTCGACGCGGCGCGCCCGCGAGGCATGCGCGTCATGGGCCCCAACTGCATCGGGTTCATGGCGCCGGCGCGCGGCGTCAACGCCAGCTTCGCGCACCTGACGCCGCGAGCGGGAGACCTCGCGTTCGTGTCGCAGTCGGGAGCGATGGTGGCGGCGATGCTCGACTGGGCCGCCGATCGCTCGGTCGGCTTCTCGCGCGCGGTCTCCCTCGGCAACATGATCGACGTCGATCTGGGCGATCTGCTCGACGATCTCGCCCTCGATCGCGACACCCGCGCGATCCTCCTCTACGTCGAGGCGATCGCGAGCGCGCGCAAGTTCATGTCGGCGGCGCGCGCGGCGGCGCGCAGGAAGCCGGTGCTGGTGATCAAGGCCGGCAGCGTCGCCGAGGCGGCGCGCGCCGCGCGAGCGCACACCGGCGCGGGCGCAAACGAGGGCGAAGGGCCTCCGCCAAGCGCAAGAGCCACGTCGCTCGCGACCTCCGATGCCGTCTACGAAGCCGCCTTCCGGCGAGCCGGCATGCTGCGCGTGCACACGATGGCGGAGCTGTTCGACGGCGCCGAGACGCTGGCGCGAAGCCGCGTTCCGGCCGGCAACCGCCTCGCGATCCTCACCAATGGCGGCGGTCCCGGCGTGCTCGCGACCGACAGCTTGATCACGCAGGGTGGCGTCCTCGCCGAGCTGCGCCCGCAGACGCGCGAGCGACTCGAAGCGAAGCTCGGCAGCGCCTGGTCGCGCGACAACCCGGTGGACATCCTGGCCGACGCGCGCGGCGAGCGCTACGCGGCGGCACTCGAAGCGCTGCTCGCCGATCGCGGCGCCGACGCCGTGTTGGTGCTGCAGGCGCCGACGTCGCTGGCGCCGAGCCTCGAGGCGGCCGAAGCGATCGCTACCGCCGCCCACGAGCCGCGCGTGCCCGTGCTCGCGTGCTTCATGGGCGGCGCGAGCGGCGAGCCCGCGCGGCGCTGGCTGGTCGAGCACGGCGTGCCAAGCTACGAAACGCCCGAGGCGGCGACCCGCGCGTTCCTCCACCTGGTCGAGTACCGGCGCAATCGGACGGAGCTGCAGGAGACGCCGCCGTCGGTCGCGCTCGACGTTCCGTCCTGCGATCGCGACGCCGCGAGGATCGCGATCGATCGCGCGCTCGCGGCGGGGCGTGAGTGGCTGCTCGACGATGAAGCAGCCGCGGTCCTCGCCGCCTACGGCGTGCCGATGGCGACCGCGCCAGCCGACAGCGCGGCATCTATCGCTCTCGCAATCGGCCTCTTCTCGGACGCCACCTTCGGGCCCATCCTCTTCTGCGGCGCCGGTCGCTCTTCGATCGACCTCGCCGGCGACCGCGCTCTGGCGCTGCCGCCGCTCAACTTCGCGCTGGCGCGTCACGTCCTGGAGCGGGCCCGGATCGGCGCGCTGCTCACGAGCCGCGACCCGAGCGGCGCCGCGTTCGACGCCGTTGCCTCGACGCTGGTGCGGATCTCGCAGATCGCGATCGATCAGGGTGCCGTGGTCGAGCTCGAGGTCGATCCACTCCAGGTCGGACCCGCCGGCGTGATGGCGGGCGCAGCGCGGGTGCGGGTGGCGCCGGGGCTACCGCCGGGTGAGGAGCGTCTCGCCATCCGCCCGTACCCGCGAGAGCTCGAGGGCTCGATCGAGCTGCGCGACGGGCACCGCCTCCCCATCCGGCCGATCCGGCCCGAGGATGAGCCGCGCCTGCAGGAGGCGTTCCGCCGGCTCACACCCGAGGACGTGCGACTGCGTTTCTTCTCGCCTCTACGCGTGCTGCACCACGACCTCGCCGCCCAGCTCGCGCAGATCGACTACGACCGCGCGATGGCGTTCGTCGTCCTGGAGGAGCCGAGCGACGACGGGTCGAACATCGTCGGCGTCGCGCGCCTGACCGCCGATCCAGACCGCGAGCGCGCCGAGTATGCCGTCACCGTGCGCAGCGACTGGAAGGGCCGCGGCCTGGGTCATGCGCTGATGCGCAAGATGATCGACTACGCGCGCTCGAAAGACATCCGCGAGCTGTTCGGCTACGTGCTGCGCGAGAACGAGACCATGCTGGCAATGAGTCGCGAGCTGGGGTTCACGGTCACGGGCTCCGACGAAGGTCCGGGTGTGGTGCGCGTGTCGCTGGCGTTGACTGCCGCGCCGTCGCAGCCGCTATGATCGTGGCCCCGCTCACATGACGATCCCCACCGCGGATGAGGTTTCGACGCATTGGCTGACCGACTGCCTGCGCTCGGCCGGGCACGACGACGCGCTCGTGCGCGGCTTCGAGGCGACGCGCATCGGCACCGGCCAGATCGGGAAGTGCATCCGTTTCCGTCTCGACCTGGCGAACGGCGCCGGCGCGGTACCGCGCAGTCTGGTCGGGAAGTTCCCCTCCGACGATCCGACCAGCCGGCAGACCGGCGTCGATCTCGGCAACTATCGGCGTGAGGTGGAGTTCTATCGGCAGCTCGTCTCGCGCCTTTCGATCCGCACGCCGCGCTGTTACTACGCGGCGATCGAGGGCGAAGGACCGCACTTCGCGCTGCTCCTCTCCGACGCGGCGCCGGCCGAGCCCGGCAATCAGCTCGCCGGCTGCACCCAATCGGTGGCGCGCGCTGCAGTGCTGGAGCTTGCGGGCCTGCACGCGCCGACCTGGAACGACCCCACCATCTGCGGCGTCGACTGGATCAGCGAGCCGTCGGCCGAGACGATCGATCGGCATCGCGGCTGGTACCAGTCGCTGCTGCCCGGCTTCCTCGATCGCTATGCGCACCGCCTCGAGCGCGACTCCCGCGCGATCATCGAGCGCGTGGCCGCCTCGACCGGAACGCCGTTCATCGGCAGGCCCGATCCCTACGCGCTCACGCACGTCGACTACCGGCTCGACAAC
>DATAFT010000139.1:0-5616 GCA_036257295.1 Thermoanaerobaculia bacterium | reverse complement strand
GCGCTCCGTTTTCCGAGCCCGCCTCGCATCCAGCGCGTCGCCAGCGGCCTCTACTGGCGCACCGCGGTGATGACCGAGCCGGGGACCTGGACCTGGGACGTGACCGTGCCCTCGGGCGGTCGCCTCCACCTCGGCGTCGAGTCGTTCGTGCGGGGCGCGCTACCCCGCGCAGGGTCGCGCGGCGATCCGCCGCCTCTCGAGCTCACCGTCACGGTCGTCGCCGGCGAGCGCCGCAAGGCGCTCTACGTGGCCTCGGCGCGCGAGATCGATGCCCCCGACTGGCTCGATCTCGAGCTCCCTCTCGAAGCCTGGGCGGGGCAGCAGGTGCGGCTCGAGCTGTCGACGCGCGCGGTCGGGCCGGACGATCCGCGTGCTGCTCCCGCCGAGATCGCGTGGGCGCCGGTGCGGATCGTTGCACCTCGCGCCGTCGCGGCACGTCTGCCGGCCGCGGCGGCTCTCGAAGCCAGCGCGCTACCCGCGCAGCGCCCTTCGATCCTCCTGGTCGTGATCGACACCTTGCGCGCGGACTACCTGTCACCCTACGGCGGCTCGCGCTGGAACAGTCCCAACATCGCGGAGCAACTGGCTCGTCACGGCGTCCTGTTCGAGAACGTCTACGCGCAAGCGCCCTGGACACTGCCGTCGATGGTCTCGCTCCTGACCGGCGTCGTGCCCGGCGTGTTGCTCGGCGGCCAAGCGGCCTCGTTCGCGATCCCCCCCGAGCAGCCGTCGCTTCCCGAGCTTCTGTCTGGCGCGGGCTACGAAACCGCCGCGTTCATCGCCAACCCGACGATGCACCAAGGGAACGGCTTCGGACGCGGCCTCGACGACCTCTACATCTCGCCGCCCGACACCGCGTTCGTCACCCTCGAGGACGAGCTCCTGGTGCGCAAGGCGTCGACCTGGCTGCGCGCGCGGGGCGAGCGTCCCTTCTATCTGCACGTGCACTTCCTGGCGCCGCACGATCCCTACGCCAACCCGGTGCAGTTCCTCGGTCGCTCGCCGAGTCACCCCTTCTACCTCGGGCGCATCACCGGCAGCGACGTGCACGAGCTCTTCCTCGGCGCACTCGATCTCGACGACCCCGGCGCCGACGTGCCGCACCTGCGAGCGCTCTACGCCAGCGAAGTGCGCTGGGTCGATCGCTGGGTGGGCGCGCTGCTCGAGGCGATTCCCGCCGAGCGCCTCCGTGACACGTTGGTCGTCCTCACCGCGGACCACGGCGAGGAGCTCTACGACCATGGGGGATGGAAGCACGGCCGAACGCTCTACGAGGAGCAGCTCCGGGTTCCTCTCCTGGTGCGCTGGGACGGCGCGATCGCGCCGCGTCGCCGCATCGCGTCGCCGGTGCGGCTGATCGATGTCGCCCCCACCTTGCTCGAGGCCGCGGGTCTGCGCTCACCCAGCGGCTCGTCGGCTGGTCGCAGTCTCCTGGCCGAGCTGCGCGGCGGTGCGGAGCCCGCGCCCGAGGACGTCTACGTCGAGCGGCTCAACTTCGGCCCGGCGCTCGCCGCCGTGGTGTCTCGCGGCAAGAAGCTGGTCGTTTTCGATCGCAACGGCGCTGCTCCGCTGATCGACCAGATGCAGGAGGAGCGCGTCGCGCAAGAGGCGCAGCGGCAGCCGCGCATCGCGCTTTACGACTTGGAGCGCGATCCGCGCGAGGAGCGCAACCTGGTCGCCGACGCGCCCGACGTCGTGCGCCGGCTGCTGCCTCGGCTTCATCGCGGACTCGATCGCACCACCCCCGGCTTGCGCGTGCTCGCCGGCAGGCTTGCCGCCGACGCGCGCCTCGACGTGACCCTTCGCTTCGCCGGGGCCCCGGCCGAGTGGCGGTCGTACTTCCTCGCGACCGCGGACCGCGCGGCTCTCGAGGGGCGCGAGCTCAGGCTCCAACTCACCGCGGACGTGATCGAAAAGGGAGTCCTCGTTCTCGGCGACTGGCGCGCGATCGAGAGCGTCGACGTCCGGCTCGATGGCGAGCCGGTGGACGCGTATCGGATCTGGACGCCTTCACCGTCGACGCAACCGTCGCGCGCCGCTTTCAGCGTCGAAGCTCTCTCCGGGGAGGCCCCGTCTGGCGGGGAGGCGGCGGCAGCCGACGCGCCGCTTCTCTATCTGTGGGTGCCGGCCTCCGGATCGACCGAAGCGCCCGAAGGGCGTCCCGACGCCGAGACGCTCCACCGGCTCCGCGCGCTGGGTTACCTGTAACTATCCGCCGATCTTCTCTTCCCTGTAGTCCTCGGGCACTTCGAACGTCGAGCTGGGGATGCTCGACGCGTCGATCGACTTGACCACCGACTCCTCGGTGGCGGTGCCGTTCTCGAAGTCGGTGGTCACGACCGGCATGCCCGGGATGCCGTGCCACGCCAGCGCCGCGTTGGCTGTGCCCATCTGCGATCCGCCCCCTCCTCCGAGGTTGCCGAAGAACGCTGTGAGCTTGTCGAGGAAGTCGTCCATGCTCTTCATCGCCGCTTCCAGCTCGGCGTGGCCCTCGACGTTGTCCCAGTCGGTCACCCACAGCTCCCGCACCTTCACGCCTTCCTCGAACACCTCGTACCTGGTGCAGGGGTAGCCATGGCGGGTGCCGGCCTCCGCGGTGCGGCTCACCTGCTCGGTGTCGGCGAGCGTGGCTTCGGCTCTGGCTGCCGCCGCTGGCCTCTGCACCTGCGGCTGTTGCTGCGGCTGTTGCCGCTCCTGTTGCTCCATCAAACGTCGCGCCATCGCCTGCTGGTCCGCCGGCAGGTTGGCGATCGCCGCCTCGATCTGTTTGGCCGCGGCGTCCAACTGCTGGGCGACTCCTTCCATCATGGCCGCGTCGAGAGCCATGTAGGACTTCTCCTCGTCGTCGACGATCAGCATCTGCTGGCGGTCGCCGCGAAAGATCATCCGCTCGTCGCCGCCGTCGCTGATCGACACCAGGTTGCCGTCGACGCTGATGACCATGGGCGTCGCGGTGCCGTCGGGCAGCTCGCGGCGCTCGACGTTGATGATGGTGCCCGCGGCCACTGGGGCGGCGAGGACGATGGCAAGAAAGGCGGCCAAGCTCGAAAGCCTGCGCATGACTCTCCTCGATGAGTGACGAAACCAAGGTTCGTCGATGCCGGCAATCATACTGGCGGGTATCATGAGAGCGATGAAGTTCGCCGGAGCGCTCGCGCTCGCCGCTTTCGTCCTCCTCTCCCGTCCGGCCGCCGGCGCGGTGGAGGAGCTCCAGTACGGCTGGAAGCTCAAGGGCTTCGGCGGCGCCATCATCGGGCTCTTCTTCCCCGACTCGGGTGAGGCGTCGCTGGTCACCGAGACTGGACCGGACAAGTCGTTCACCACGGTGCTCGAGCTCACCTCGAAGCATCGCGAGGGGGAGTACTACCGCTACGGCTCGGAGATCGGGACCACCGGATTGCCGGTGCGCGTCTGGAGCTCCTACAACTTCCGCGGCAAGACCAAGCTGCGCGAGCGGGCGGTGGAGGAGAACGAGGTGCTCGACTTCGCCTCCGCCATCCAGATGCTGCGTCGCGAGCGGCCGGCGGACGAGCGCTTCATCCGCCTGTGGTCCGATGGCCGCGAATACCCGTTGACCGTGTCGCCGAGCGACGAGGAGATGGTCGACTGCGGTGGGCGGTCGTGGACGACACGTCGCTACGTGATCGAGGGCCGCAAGGTCGAGGGCGAGAAGTTCTGGAAGGGGCGTTTCCAGATCTGGATCGCCGATGACGAGGAGGCGACCCCGGTGCGGATCATGGGGGAGAAGGGGTTGCTCACCGTGCGGCTCGAGCTCACCGAGGCGAGACAGTTGGATGCAGTGGCTCCCAGCCGTGCGGGGTGAAGATCCCGCGGTCCCCGATCGCCGCGAGCGGATGCGCCCAGGCCTGCCATTCGGCGACCTGGCGCGACTCTCCGGTCTCGACGTTGCAAGCCCACAGCTCGTAGTCGAACAAGGCGACGGTGTCCCAGATCGCCCACGAGCCGCTCTGGCCCAGTAGCTCGGAGAGCCGGCCGTTCGGGATGGTGCACAGCAGCTCCGGCACTCCGTCGAACGCAGTGAGTCGGTAGATGCGTGTCGGCACGCCGGCGCCCCACTCCGGCTTGCTGAGCGGACGATCGGGTTGCGCCCAGACCAGACTGCCGTCATCGAGGTTGCCGAGCGTGCCCACCGCGGCGGCTCCGTCGATTGCGGGCCCGAGCTCGATCGCGGCGCCCGCCGGATCGATGGCGACCAGCCGATAGGGAACGACCGGCGAGGGAATCGAGATCTGCTCCTTCGCCGCCGGCCTCCAGAGGAAGAAGCTGCCGGGCTGGTCGCCGGTGGCGAGCAGCGCCACGGCGCGGCCAGCGAGGCGCGGGAGCTCCGCGGCCCCGAGCGGCCACGTGGTGAGAGCAGGCGCGGCAAGGACTTGACGGGGCTCGAGCTCGTGGACGGCGCTGGCGCTGGTACCTTCGATGGGAACGATCGACCACCTACGGCGGCTAGCATCCGTGCGGCCTTCCGCCAGCAGCAGCGCCTCGTTGTCGATCCAGGCGGCGCGCGTGACGGGCGACATCGACGGCGGCACCGGGATCATCCGTAACGATCGATCGCGTTCGAGCACGATCACGCGGTGGGGCGCTGCGTAGATCGGCGCGTCGCCGGATCCTTTCGCGCGCCCCCACGGTCGATGGAGCCAGGCGAATCGATCGCCGGATGGTGACCATCCGACAGCGGTGGCCTCGCCTGCGGGCACCAGTTCGAGTGCCGTCACTGTGCCATCGTGCCGCACCAGCAACCATTGATCGTCGACGTAGCGCTGTGCGATGGCGAGGCCGCGGCGGGGATTCGGCCACGGCCCGCGCATCCAGGGCCCGGGGCGAACCAGGAACTCTTCGCTCAGAACCTGGGCCCGAGAGCCGTCGTGCAGGATCGGATGCGTGAACAGCAGTGTCTCGCGGCCCAAGTCGCGGTTCAAGCCGCGAGCGGGCGCGAAGGTCAGGCTGCGTTCGCCGCCCAACCACAGTGCTTGCGGCATGGTGGCGCCACTGAGGAGCGGCGCGTACAGGATGGCCAGGAAAGCCATCAATGCCAGCGCGGCGATCCCGCCGGCGACCAGCGGTGCGCGTAGGCGGCCGCGCCTGGATTCGGGCGCACGACCGATCGCGATCCAGGCCCCGATCAGCATGGCTGCGGCCAACCCGAACAGCGGCACCGCATTGGCGCGATCGAGGAAAGAGGAGTGATCGTCGCGCGACGCGGCGACCAGGATCGCGGAGTGGCCGACGGCTCGGCCCGCCGTGAGCACCACGAGCCAGGCGGTGGTCATCAGGAGCACCGAGATTCTGAACGCGCTCTCGGCGGACGCCGCGAGTGCCGACGCCAGCAGCCCGGCGCCGAGCGCCAGCGCGAGCTGCGCCGCGAACAGCGTCACCGGACCAGGAAGCCCAGGAAACGTGGTGAGCACCAACTCGACGTCCGCGGCGCTGGCGCCGTGGATCGCGGCCGCGATCGCGGACCACGCCAGCGCGGGCACCACGATCGCGCCCATGCGCGCCGCGAAGAGCCGTCCGCTCGCGAGCGGTCGCGCGTGCAGCCACTCCAGCGTGTGAAGCGCCCGCTCGCGCGACCAGCCCGTTGCGGCCATCGCGAGC
>DATAFT010000136.1:0-11007 GCA_036257295.1 Thermoanaerobaculia bacterium | reverse complement strand
CGCGGGTCGAGGCGAGCGACGTGGTGGTGGCGGGCGATCCCGACACCGCGCTGCGTCTGGCCGAGAAGGGCCGCGCGCCTCGACTCGCCCGCGAGATCGCCGCGCTGGTTCCCGTCCGCGCCGCCTGCCTCGATCTCGCGCTCTCGCGCCTGCCGCGCCCCGATCGCAACTTCGCGCTCGGGCTCGATTGCCCGTTCTATCTGTCGGTGCACTCCGCGGCGGCCGCGCTGGCGCCTCCCGGTGGCGCGCTGATTCAGGTCGCGCGCTATCTCGCGCCCGACGAGGCGGCGCCGCGCGAGGCGATGCGAGCCGCGCTCGAAGGCTGGGCCGACCTGGTGCAGCCCGGTTGGCGCGCCGTGCTGGTGCGGCAGCGTCTGATGCCGGCGATGACGGTGAGCCACGGACTGCCCTCGTACCGCGGGCCTCGACCGCAGTCCAAGGTCGCCGAGATCGCCGGGCTCTGGCTGGCCGGCGATTGGGTGGGCGATCGCGGTCTCCTCGCCGACGCCGCGGTGGCAAGCGCCGAGGCGGTGGCTCAGTCGATCGAGAGCATGCAGCCGTCCAGGAAGGTGGCTTGACCGAAGTCGTTCACCCCCCACCCTCCACCGACTACGCAGAGCTCTACCGGCAGCACGGCGACTTCCTGCGTGGGTACTGTTATCGGTTGACCGGCTCGGTGGCCGACGCGCACGACCTGGTGCAGGAGGCGTTCGTGCGCGCGATGGAGCGTCCGCCGCGCGACACCGCGGCGCCGTGGCGTCCCTGGCTGGTGCGCGTCGCCACCAACCTGTGGCGCGATCGCCGCCGTCGCGAGCGCCGCGAGTACGTGGGAAGCTGGCTGCCGGCGCCGCTCGACACCAACGCGGAGAGCTGGTGGAGCAGCGGGCTGGGTGACGACGCCTTCGCCCGCTACCAGGCGGCCGAGAGCGTCACCTTCGCCTTCCTGCTCGCGCTCGAGACCCTGACGCCGCGCGAGCGCGCGGTGCTGCTCCTGCGCGACGTCTACGACTACTCGACCCGCGAGTGCTCAGAGGCCCTCGAGCTCTCCGAGCCCAACGTCAAGACCACGCTCCACCGCGCGCGCCGCTCGCTCGCGGAGTACGACCGCGACCGCAATCCGCCGACCGATCGACTGCAGGCCTCGACCGCGAGCGCGCTCGAGCGGCTGCTCTCCTGCTTCGCGACGCAGGACGCCGGCGCCATGGCCGCGCTGCTCGCCCGCGACGTCGAAGCGATCTCCGACGGCGGCGGCCGCTTCTACGCCGCGCAGAAGCCGGTGCGTGGGCGAGACAAGGTCACGCTTTTCTTCTCGAGCACCCTGCGCGAGACCGGCACCGCGCCCGTGCGCTTCACGGCTCGCTCTTGGAACGGCCTGCCGGGAGTGATGATCGAGCGCGACGGGATGCCGGACCGGTACGCACCCCGCTTCACCTTCAGCGTCGAGCTCGATCGCGACGGCCTGATCCGGCGCACCTATGCCGTGCTCAATCCCGCGAAGCTCGAGGGCTAGAGCGTCTCGTCAACCTCGCCCCCGCCCTCTCTCTCTCCTTCTCCGTCCTCGAGTACCCGTTCCAGCGCTTTCCAGTCGATCGGCTTCACCATGTGGTGATCGAAGCCCGCTTCGCGGGCCAGCTCGCGGTCGGCGTCCTGTCCGTAGCCGGTGTGCGCGATCAAGGTAACTCGGCTCGCCGCCGGCTGCGTGCGGATGGCGCGCGCCAGGTCGTAGCCGCTCATGTCCGGCAAGCCGACGTCGACGATGGCGACCTCGGGCCGCTGCCCGTCGGCGAATGCGGCGAGCGCGCTGGCGCCGTCGTGGACGACCTGCACCTGGTGCCCCATCATCTCGAGCAGCGTCGCCATGGTGGAAGCGGCGTCGGCGTTGTCCTCGACGATGAGGATGCGACGCCCTACGCTCGACCGGGTCGGCGCGTCGCGGTCGACCGTGGGGGTCGCGCGCTGAGACGGCGCCTCGATCGCCGGCAACTGCACCACGATCTCGGTGCCGGGCCGCACCTTGTCGCTGATGGCTTCGACCGTGCCGTCATGGAGCTCGACCAACCGTTTGACCAGCGACAGACCGAGACCCAACCCGGCCCGCCCATCCTTGACGTTGTCACCCTGGGTGAATGCGTCGAAGACGCGGCCGAGCAGCTCGCGGGGGATGCCGCTGCCGTTGTCGGCGACCTTGAGCACCGCCTCGCCGGTCGCATTCACGTCTACCGAAACCACGACCCTGCCTCCGGCATCGCTGAACTTGATCGCGTTGGAGAGCAGGTTCTGCAGGATCTGATCGAGTCTCACCCGATCGGCTTCGATCCAGACCTCCTCCTTGGGCAGCCGGACAGCGATCTCGTGCGCCCGTGCCTCCGCCAACGCCCTCGCGGCGTCGATCGCCTGCTCCACGGCGCTGGTCAGCTCGAGCGGTTCGGTTCTCAAGGTGATCTTCCCGTGCGCCAGCCGTGAGACGTCGAGCAGGTCCTCGACCAGCCGTCTGAGCTGACCGAGCTGCCGCTCGAGCGCTTCGATCGAGTTGCGAGCGGACGGCGACTGGTCGATCGAGGGTCGCAGTACGCGGGCCGCGGCGTCGATCGCGGCCAACGGGCTGCGCAGCTCGTGCGACAGCATGGCCAGGAAATCGTCACGGGCCCTCACCGCCGCCGCCAACGACTCCAAGCGCTGCTTGCGATCGGTGATGTCCTCGATCGCGAGCAGGACGAGGGGCTCGGCCTCCACCTGGTCGATCAGGCGCGCATTGAACATCAACGATCGTCGGCCTAGTCCTTCGAACTCGTTCTCGATGCTGCAGTCTTCGATGTTGCGACGCTCGGTGATGACTCGCTGAAGCAGATCCCGCAAGGCGGGAATGTTCCACCGGCGCCCCTCGATCTCGCCGATGGAGCGCCCCTCGATCGCCGCCAGGTCGAGGTGGAACTTCTCGCGGAACGCCCGGTTGGCCCTGACCACGCGCTCCTCGCTGTCGAGCACCAGCAGCGGCTCGTGCGTGGTCTCGACGATCGCGGACGAGTAGTCGAGCGCTTCGCGCAGACCGCCCTCGGCCCGCTTGAGGGCATCGACGTCGATCAGCGCTACCACCGCGCCGTCGATGAGGTTGTCCTGGGTGCGATAGGGGAAGATGCGCAGCAGCCACCACGTTCCCTCGTTGTCCTGGACCTCTCGCTCGAACGGCCGCACCTCCTCGATCACCGTGGCGATCAGCGGATCGAGTGAGTTGAGGGTGGTGAGACTGGGGCGGATCTCGCCGATCGGGCGCCCCACGTCGGTCGGCAGCATGTTGAGGACCTTGCGCGCAGCGGCCGTCAATCGGCGGATGCGCAGGTCGCTGCCGACCATCACCACCGGGATGCCGGTCGACGACAGCAGGTTGGAGAGATCGTTGCCGACGATGTTGAGCTCGAGGTTGCGATGCTGGAGCTGCTCGTTGACGGTGGTCAGCTCCTCGTTCGCCGATTGCAGCTCTTCCTTGGCGGTCTCGAGCTCCTCGTTGGTCGACTGCAGCTCCTCGTTGCTCGACAGGATCTCTTCGTTGGCGGAGCGCAGCTCTTCGTTGGCGCCGTCCTGCTGCTCGCTCAACGACTGCAGGTATTCCCTGGTGGCGGCGAACTCGTGGCGCAACCGCGCCAGCTCCTGCTGGTCGGATGCGATCAAGGGGATCGGCTTCGGTTCGGCGTCGGCTCCCGGCTCGGCGAGACGCCCCAAGACGCGGCTGAGCAGTCCGCGCTTCCGCTCCGTCGCGGCCGGCGGTACCGCCGGCGCGGTCTCCGCCGGCGCGCGGTCCGATCGATCCACCGGCGGCTCCTCGAACAGGACCATGTAGCAATGCTCTTCGGCGCCTGGGGGCCGCACCGGCAGGATCCGCAGGGAGATCTCGCGCACCAGGTCGCGGTCGACGACGCGAACGCCATGCCGGACGACCGGCTGATCGGTCCGCCTGGCGTCCATCAGCCCGTTGCGCAGCTCGAGGAACAGTCCTTCGCGTGCCATCTTGAGCACGCCCAACGTCGGATCTCCCGGAGGAGCCTGCAGGAAGCTGCCGGTCTCGCCGCGGAACTGCAGGATCTCGAAGTCCTGATTGACCAGAACACCGGGCGGGACGTACTGGCCGGCCACCAGCCGGTCCGCCTCCTTTTGATAGTTGGTGGGCGTCGAGGCGGCGTTATGCGTCCGTGCGACACGGTCCGTATCGGCTCCCAGATGCGGCGGCGCGAAATGTAGAGGGACCCCAACGGCTCCCTGTTTCTTGGCGTAGATGCGGTGGGTGCGATCGACCAAGTCGAACAGGTCGCTGTTCTGCCCCACCGTCTCCGACGAGCCGAGTACGAGGAACCCGGGAGTGTGCAGCGCGTAGTGGAACACCGGCAGCACCTGCTTCTGCAGGACCGGCGACATGTAGATGAGCACGTTGCGGCAACTGATGAGGTCCATGCGCGAGAAGGGCGGATCGGTCGCGATGTTCTGCCGCGCGAAGATGCACATGTCGCGGATCGGTTTTTCGATCCGATAGACGTGGTCTTCCTTGCGGAAGAAGCGTCGCAGCCGCTCCGGCGTGAGCTCGGCCTCGATCGTCTCCGGGTAGATGCCCGCCCTCGCCTTGTCGAGCGCAGTCGGGTCCGACAGGTCGGTGGCGAAGATCTGCACCTCGCGACGCTGTTGCTGCTCGTCGAAGAACTCGAGCAGCGACATCGCGATCGAGTAGGCCTCCTGACCCGTGGAGCAGCCCGGTACCCACACTCGCACCGGCAGCTTGGCGGCCTTCGAGCGCAGGATCTCGGGAAAGACGCGCTCCTTGAGGAGGCGGAACAGCTCGGGGTCGCGGAAGAAGCTGGTGACGGTGATCAGCATGTCGCGGTACAGGCTCTCGGTCTCGGAGCGATCCTGAGCCAGGAGATCGGCGTACCGCTTGAGGCCACCCGCCATTCCATGGAGAGCCATGCGGCGAGCGATGCGCCGCTTGATCGTGGTGTCGCGGTAGAGCTCGAAGTCCACTCCGGTGACGCCGCGCACCGTCCGCAGGACGCGGCGGAACTGTTCCTGATCGTCCTCGAGCTCGAGCTCGGGAGCGGCAAGGTAGGGATGGCCGCCGATCTCGGCGAGCCGCTGGGCGATCTGGTCCGGCGGCAGGATGAAGTCGACGCAGCCGCTGTCGATCGCGCTGCGGGGCATGCCGGCGTGGCGGGCCGAACGCTCGTCCTGCGCGAAGGTGATCCCGCCCGTTGCCTTGATCTCGGCGATCCCCAGCGTTCCGTCCGAGCCGCTCCCCGACAGCACGACGGCGATCGCGCGAGGCCCCTGCTCCTTGGCCAGCGAGCGGAAGAAGTGGTCGACCGCCAGATGCGGGGCTTTGGCGTCACCGCGGGGCGTGACGACCAGGCGGCCCTGCTCGATCGAGAGGTAGCTGTTGGGCGGGATGACGTAGGCGTGGTCGCTGTGGATCGAAAGGCCGTTGGTCGCCTCCAGCACCGGCATCTTCGCCGATCTCGCCAACAGCTCGCTGAGCTGGCTGGTGTGGTGGGGGTCGAGATGCTGGATCAGTACGAACGCGAGCCCGGTCCGCTCGGGAATGCTCTCGAGGAGCTGTGAGAACGCTTCGAGGCCTCCCGCGGAAGCGCCGACGCCGACGATCGGGACGGCGGTCTTCGCGCCGCTGTTCTCCTCGACGTCAGGAGAGGGGGCTGGGTCGGGGGAGGGCATGGGGCTAGCGCCCGAACGGAAGTGGGAGCGCAACCTCACACTGTCGCATGGATCGGTGCCTCGGGCAACCGAGCAGTACCCGCAACAATGCCAGGGGTTTTACCGCCGCGAGCCCCGGGGAACCCGATCAGCCGCGTGGCGTGACGTTCTTTTCGGGCGGCTTGACGAAAGGGTCGGCGTCGCGCACGCGGAACGAGCCGACCGCGAGCGTGAGCACGGCGAGGATCATCTCGTCGAGCAGCGGGATCGGGTCGGGCAGGATCAGATCGAGGAGCAGGAGCCCGGCCAGGACGGCGAAGAGCTGAGGGAACCGCAGGCGCCCGAGCAGGCGGCCCATGATTCCCCCGGCGGCGATCGAGCGCGGGTCGGTCATGCCTCTATGGTACTGCGGGTAGAATCAAATGAAATTGATCGGCACCAGGATCGCCCACTACGAGGTCGTCGCCGAGCTCGGCGCCGGCGGCATGGGTGTCGTGTACGAAGCCCGCGACACCCGACTCGGGCGCAGGGTCGCGATCAAGGCGCTGCCGCCCGAGGTAGCGCGCGTGCGCGAGCGCCTGGAGCGGTTTCGCCGCGAGGCGACCGCCGTCGCCGCGCTCAACCACCCGAACATCGTCACCATCCACGGCGTCGAGGAGTTCCAGGGTTGGCAGTTCTTGGTGATGGAGAAGATCGAGGGACGCCGCCTCGCTCTCCCGGTGCCGCCGCGCGGCATGGACCTCGATCGCCTGCTCGAGATCGCGGTTCCGGTGGCGGACGCGCTGGCTGCGGCGCACGACAAAGGGATCGTTCACCGCGATCTCAAGCCGGCGAACGTGATGATCACCGGCGAGGGCCGGGTGAAGCTGCTCGACTTCGGCCTGGCGAAGCTCCTGCAGTCGACCGCTCCCGCGAGCGACGACGATCCGACCCGCACCGGTGCTCTCACCCGCGACGGGGCGCTGATGGGCACCGCCCCGTACATGTCGCCCGAGCAGCTCCAAGGACGCGAGGTCGACACGCGCAGCGACGTCTTCTCGCTCGGCATCATGCTGTGGGAGATGGCGGTCGGCCACCGGCCGTTCTCGGGTGACAGCGCGATCGGGCTTGCGACCGCGATCCTGCGCGACCCGGCGCCTCCACTGCACGAGGCGCGGCCCGACCTCCCGCGCCAGTACGGCCGCATCGTCGATTCGTGTCTCGCCAAGGACCCCGACCGCCGGTTCCAGACCGCGCGCGACGTGCGCAACCAACTGGAGGCGTTGAGCCGCGAGATCGCGTCGGGGATCGAGGAGCGGCCGGCCGCGCCGGTCGCTTCGACCGCGCCGTCGCCGCCCCGGCGATCGACTCGGATCTGGATCGCGGCCGGCATTCTCGCCGTGATCGCCGCCGGCTTGGCCGGTTACGTGGCCTCGCGGCGGCTGGACGATCGTGCAGCGGCCGCTGACGCTGCCGGCGGCGGCGCCGCCGCGTTTACCGATGCATATCGCAACGCCTCATGCTCGCCGTGCTGCCGTTCGAGAACCTGGGGGCGCCGGAGGATGCCTACTTCACCGACGGCATCGGTGAGGAGATTCGCAGCCGCCTGGCGACGATCGAGGGGCTGGGCGTGATCTCGCGCACCACCGCCCGCCGATTCAGAGGGGAGGACCGCCCGCCGCTCGAGGCCATCGCTAAAGAGCTCGCGGTCGACTTCGTGGTCGAGGGCACCGTTCGCTGGCAGACCGAAGAGGACGGAACGCGCCGGGTGCGGGTCACTCCTCAATTGGTGCGCGTCGCCGACGATGTCGAGGTCTGGACTGCCTCCTACGACGCGGTGCTCGCCGACGTCTTCGCGCTGCAGTCGGACATCGCGCGCCAGGTCGCCGAGCGGCTCGACGTCGAGTTGCTCGAGCCCCGTCGTGTCGCGCTCGAGCAGAGCCCCACCGAGAGCTTCGAGGCGTACGACGCCTACCTGCGCGCCGAGGACCTCTACGAGCGCGCGAAAGAGCTCAATTCGAAGGAGGCCGCGGCCGAAGCGGTGGCGGGATACGAAAAGGCAGTGGCGCTCGACGCCGACTTCGCGGTGGCGCAGGCCCGGCTGGGCGAGGCCAATGCCTCTCTCTACTTCTATCTCGGCGACCGCGCCGAAGAACGCTTGCGGGCGGGCCGAGACGCCACCGACCGCGCGCTGAAGCTCGATCCCGATCTGCCGGAAGCGCACTATGCGCTCGGGCTGATCCGCGCCAACGAGAGGGACTTTGGGGCGGCGCTCGCCGAGTACGATCTGGTGACTCGAAGCCGCCCCAACTACGCCGAGGCCTACTGGGCGAGCAGCATGATCCAGTCCCTCTCGGCGTCCTGGGAGCAGGCGTTCGAGAGCGCGCGCAAAGCCACCGAGCTCAACCCGCGGGCCGCCCGTCACTTCTGCCAGATGGGCGGCATGAGTCAGGCCATGGGCAAGTACGCGGATGCGAACCGCTACCACGATCACGCCATGCTGGCCGACGGAGAGCGGGCCTGCCCCTACTACTGCCAACTCGAGGCTCTGCTCTCGTCCGGCGACATCGCGGCGGCCCGTCGCTACCTAGACCGCTTGCCGCCACACGTCGATCGCGAGGAAAACCCCTCGATCGACTACTACGCGGTCATGGTCGAGTGGATCGAAGGGCGGGATGACGACGCGCTAGCGCGGCTCGCCGGCGGTACCGCGACGGCCTACGAGATGCCGTGGCAATACCGTCCGAAGCCGCTGTTTGCCGCGATCGTGCACCAGTCGACGGGACACCTCGAACAGGCGAAAGCGAAGTACGAGGCAGCGGTCGCCGACCTCGAGCCGCTGCTCGAGGGCAGCGGATTCGATCCGCGCCTGCACAGCGCCCTCGCTCTCGCCTACGCCGGTCTCGGCCGGCGCGCCGACTCGATGCGGGAGGCCGAGGCCGCGCTGCCGGTGATCGACGCCGTCCCGGGTCTCTTCGGACCGTATCTGTTGCGTGAACTGGCGCACGCGCGCATGCTGCTCGGGGACGAGGACGAGGCGATCGCTCTGCTCGAACGTCACCTCGGGCTGTCGGGCTATCTCCCGGTCGGCTACCTGCGACTCGATCCGACCTGGGCCCCGCTTCGCGCCGACGCTCGCTTCGAGGCGCTGCTCGACAGGTACGCCGGCGGGTATCGAATACTCTAGACCTGCGAAGACGAGGGATCTGTGGGCTCACGAGCACGCGCAGAGCGTGTCGGTGACCCATCGCTCGACCATGCGCGATCGCCACTGCGCAGTGAAGTCGGCGTTGTCGAGTGGTGTCGCGGTGGCGCGGGCCGCGCGCGCGGCGTCGGCGATGGTTGCGGCGTCGAGCGGGCGGCCGACGAGGATCGCCTCGGCGTCGGCGGCGCGCAACGGGCAGGAAGCGACCGAGCCCAGGTAGATCGAGGCGCGCTCGACCAGGCCGTCGCCATCGGTCCACACCGCGGCGGCGACGGTGAGCGCGGCGAAGTCGATCGAGCCGCGGCGGCGCAGCTTGCGGTACGCGGTGCGACAGCGAGTGCCCGAGCTCGAGGCCGGGAGCAGGATCTCAGCGAGGACCTCGTCGGGGCGCTTGGTCAGCCACTCGATGCCGTCGTCGCGGTAGAGCTCGGCGACGGGGACCGCGCGCTCGCCGCCGCGCGATACCAGACGCACGCTCGCTCCGAGCGCGGCGAGCACCGGCGCCGCATCGCTCGCCGAGATCGCCCAGCAGCGATCCGAG
The DNA here is from genome assembly GCA_036257295.1 of Thermoanaerobaculia bacterium. Taxonomy (GTDB): domain Bacteria; phylum Acidobacteriota; class Thermoanaerobaculia; order Multivoradales; family Multivoraceae; genus DATAFT01. The sequence continues at coordinate 1,594 of DATAFT010000136.1, read as the reverse complement.
CTGGGCGCCACCCAGCACACCGTGCCCTTCTCCTTCATGCAGTAGTCGATCGAGCAGCGCCACTCCTCGCTCTGGCCGAAGTAGGTGCAGCGCGTGTTGAGGCAGAGGTTGCCGCCCAATGTTCCCATGTTGCGCAGCGCGACGGTGGAGATGCCGGCGGCGGCGTCGGCGAGCGCGGGGTAGCGCTCGCGCACGGCCGCGTCGGCGGCGACGCGATCGATCGTCGTGGTGGCGCCGATGCGCAACTCGCCGTCGTGCCGGCGGTGATCGCCCACGCCTTCGATTTCGGTGATCCCCATCAAGCTGACGATCGTAGCCGCGCTTTCTTGCCGGCGCTTGAGGTTGGGCCAGAGGTCGGTGCCACCGGCGACGACGCGGACCGCGCCGCCGTTGGCGGCTCCTTCGCCGTCGAGGATCCGGCACGCTTCGTCGAGCGTGGTGGGTCGTCGGAAGGTGAACGGAGGAAGACGCAGCATCGCGATTCGCGCGGAGAGGGCGCAGCGAGCTGCGCCTCCTACGCCTCCTTCGAAGGTCGCTCGGCCATGGTTCCGCCCGTGCCGCGCATGCCGCGGCGCTGGCGGTCCTTCCAATCGTTGATCGCGGTGCCGTCACCGCCGTCGGCCGGCGTCGGCACGATCAGCGTCTCGCCGTAGTCGGTCTCGGGGAACGTCTTCGGCCCGAAGCGCGCCGGCTCGCCGCGCTTCGCCGCGTCGAGCGCGGCGAGGATCTTGTGCGGCAGGATCGGCACCTCGTCGATGCGCGCGCCCACCGCGTCGAAGACGGCGTTGGCCAGCGCCGGAGCGATCGGAAGCAGCGGGCCCTGACCTACCTCCTTGGCGCCGAAGGGTCCGGCCGGGTCGGGCTCCTCGATCAAATACGTCGTGACCGGTGGCATGTCGAGGAAGGTCGGGCTCTTGTAGTCGAGCATCGACACCGCGCGCAGCACCGAGGCGCCCGAGCGGTGTCGCGGCAGCCGGCGCACCACCTGCTCTTCGAGCAATGCCTCGCCCAAGCCCATGTACACGCTGCCCTCGACCTGCCCGAGCGTGAGCACTGGGTTGATGGCGCGACCGACGTCGTGCGCGATCCACACCTGCTCGACGTCGACGAGACCGGTCTCGGGATCGACCTTCACCTCGATCACCGCCGCGGTGTACGAGTACGTGGGGGAGGGCCCGACGCCGGCGCCGCGGTAACGACCCGGCGCGCGCGGCGGCACGTAGGACCCGGTGGTGGCGATCAGTCCGTTGCGCGCCTCCGCTTCCCACACCGCGTCGGTGAACGCTAGCGCGCGATCCGGCTCGGCGGCATCGAACACGCGCGACTCGGCGAACACCAGCCGATCGACGGGAACGCCGAGCTTGGCGGCGGCCGCTTCGGCGAGGATCGCGCGAGCCTTCTCGGCGGCCTCCATCGCTGCCTGACCCACCATCAGCGTCACGCGTGACGAGTAGCTGCCGAGGTCGACCGGCGTGAGGTCGGTGTCGGCGACCGAGAGACGCACGTCGCCGAGCGGCAGGCCGAGCACGTCGGCGACCACCGCCGCGAGCACGCTGTCCGAGCCCTGGCCGATCTCGCTCTCGCCGCAGGCGAC
>DATAFT010000087.1:0-7989 GCA_036257295.1 Thermoanaerobaculia bacterium | reverse complement strand
GAAGCCGCGTCCGGTCGCGGCGTACTCCTCGTGCTCGCTCTCGACCTGGAGTCCGATCGCATGAACCTCTTCGGCGGCCTCCTGCGGTTCGACCCCGTCGCGCAGGCGACCCAGCGTGCGCAGGAAGTACTGGCTTCGCGGCCCGTCGCGCAGGTCACCGGTGAACGGAATCCAGGCATCGAGAGTGGGCGGCACTCCGGCGTCGGCCGGCAGCGCGAGCAGCAGCGAGGCCGGCGCCACGCCGATCACGGTGAAGCTGCCGCCGCCGAAGCCCCATCCACCATCGATGCGCAGCGTCCGTCCGACCACGCCGGCATCGGCGCCGAAGCGCTCGCGCCACATGGCGTGGCCCAGGACGATGCGCGGCGGTGCTCCGACGCCCTCGTCCTCGGTAACGAAGAGGCGACCGGCGGCAGGCTCGACGCCGAGCAGCGTGAACAGGTTCGCGGTGGCAAGACCGAGCGAGATCGGCCGTGGCTGACCGTCCTCGACCAGCGCGCCGGTGGTCGGCCATAGCCCGGCGACCGCCGCCAGCGTGCGACTGCGCTCGCGCAGATCGGCGATCTCGGGACCGGACAACGGAGCGTGACGGTAGCCACCCCGCGGCAGCTCCGACGAAATGAAGACCAACCGGTCGGGGTCGCGGTACGGCAGCGGCCGCAACAACAACGCGTCGACGACGCTCCAGACCGCGGTGGCGGCGCCGATCGCGAGCCCGAGCGTGACGACGGCGGTCGCGGTGAAGCCACCGCTCCGCCGCAGCGAGCGCACGGCGAACCCGAGGGAACTGACGCTCATCCCGGAGCCCACCCTCCTTGACGTCACGGCCTAGAACACCGCGGGCGGAGGTGACGTTCGCCAGCCTATGCGACTCGCCCGACTCGGGGGCGACCGAGTCGGCTCAGCGTACCGTGGCGCCCGGCGGCACTGTCGTGCCGGCGGGGACGACAGCACCCGGGGAAACCACGGCGCGCCTGCCGACCCGCGCGCCCATCTCGACGACGGCGCCGCGTCCGATGCGGGCGCCGACGTCGAGCACCACCAGCGACCCGATCACGGCTCGATTCCCCACCACGACGTTCCTTCCGATCAAGGTACCGTCCTCGATCGTGACCTGGTTGCCCACGCTCGCGCCCGAGTCGATTCGCGTGCCCGGGCCGATGGCGACGTCGTTGCCGAGCTTGGTGCGGATGCCTACGATGACGAAATCGCCGGCAGACAGCCGATCGCCGGCGATCGTCCACCGCTCCAGAGTGACACCAGCGCCGAGCCGCGCGCCGGCGCCGATCGACACGCCTTCCGCGATGACCGTCCCCTGCCCGATGATCGGATCGGCGCCGAGCGACGCGGTCGGATGGATGACGACGTCGGATGCGACGCAAGCGTCCCCGTACCCGTCGAGGCCGACGTCGAGCTGATCGGCGTTGGCCACCGTAGGGCAGTTGTCACAGTGGTCCGTCACGCCGTCGCCGTCGCGGTCGGCGCCGCTGCAGGGACCGCCGCCCGGATCGCCGGGATCGGGATCGGCGCCGCCGCTGGAGACGCGTCGATACCGGCGTCCGAGAAGCTCCTGCGATCCACTGCTCCGCCAGACCACGACCAGCGTGCCGTCGGTGCCGATCGCCACGTCCGGCGAGGAGTGGGAGTCGCCGGACAGGCTCACGTCGAACTGGTCGCCTTCGGAACGCCCTCTGCGATCGAAGCAGCGGCCACGGATCGCGTGCGCGCGTTGGACCTCGCCGTCGCTCCAGAACACGCAGAAGCCGCCGTCGCTCCCCATGGCGACCGCCGGACGACCCAAAGTGCCGTCAGTGAGCGCTCTGATTTGCAGCTCTTCGCCGATCCTTCTACCGGCGGCGTCGTAGACCTGGCCGACGATCTTGGGATCCACGCCGAGCCACTGCGTGCTCTGCCAGACCACCACGAACGCCCCGTCGGGCGCCATTGCGGTGTCGGCATACGCCTGAAAGCCGACGGCCTCACGATCGACCTGGAACGAGCCGCCGGCCGCGGTCCCGTTCTTCGAGATGCGCCGTGCAAAGACGTCGGCGCTGCGCGAAGAGTGCTGCGTCCAGGCCAGGACGAAATCGCCGTCGGCGTCCATGGCCACCGAAGGAGAGGCGCCGTTGGCGAGCCTGACCTCGGGTCCGCGGCGGGCGCCGTCGCTGCCGAAGCGCTGGCCGAAGAGCCCCATGCCGTAGACGGACCAGGCCACCACGAAGTCGCCGGACGGACTCATTGCGGTCGAGATGCCCCAATACGGGCCGCCGGCCGCCTCGTCGACGGCAAACACGTCGCCGCGCCGGTCGCCGTTGCTGCTGAAGAGCTGGCCGAAACCTTGCTTGGAGTCGTAGCGGTGGACGCCGCCTCCCCACACCACCACGAAGTCGCCGTCGTGATTGCTGCCGATAGAAGCCCCTCCACCATAGGTCCTGGCAGAACCCTCCACCAGTATCTGCCCACCGAGCCGGCGGCCGTTGCTGTCGAACCGTTGGGCTTCTATGCGCGTGGAGTTCGCAACCCACGTGACAACGAATGCGCCGTCCGCTGCGACAGCCACTTCCTGGCTGTAGGCGCTACCGGGTGCGATCAGGAATACGCCGCCGTCGGGAATCAGCTGCGCGGCAGCCCACCGCGGGCTCGCAGCCAGAATCGAGGCAAGGAGGAGGAAGGCCGGTAGCACCGGAGCGGCTGCGGGACTTCGAAATGTCCAGACCGGGGTCTTCATCTGATCTATATAACGGCGCGCGAAACGGAATAGGACGGCCATCGGCCCCCGTGGCTCAGCGCGCGGATTCGACGAAGATCTTGCTGGCGGCGCGGAAGCCCAGGCTCAACCGTTCGCCGTCACCGGTCTGGAGCTCGACCGAGTCCGCCGCCTCGCTGCGCGACTCGACCGCCACTCGGCTCCCCGGCATCAAGCGCCGCTTCTCGAGCAAGCGCAGGAACTCGGAGCTCTGATCGCCCACGCGCACCACTCGCTGCGGCTGGTGGAGCGGACAGGCGAGCAGGGTCGCCGTCGACGACGCCGGAATGGTGCCTTCACGATCGGGGATGGGATCGCCGTGCGGATCCGCCGAAGGATGGTCCAGCATCTCGTCGATGCGCTCGATCAGACGGTCGGAGACCGCATGCTCGAGCCGCTCGGCCTCGTCGTGCACCTCGCTCCAGTCATAACCCATCTTCTCGACCAGGAAGAGCTCGATCAGCCGATGGCGGCGCAGCACGTGGGTGGCCAGGCGCTCGCCGGCCTCCGACAGTCGCACGCCCGAATAGGGCTCGTAGGCGACCAGGCCGCTCTCGGCCAGCGTCTTCACCATCGCGGTCACCGTGCCGGGCGCGACGCCGAGCGCCGAGCCGATCTGACCCATGGTGACGAGCGTGCCCGACTCGCGCTGCTGCGCGGCCAGGATGCACTTGAGGTAGTCCTCGACGGTGGAGGTGGGCATCGCTGGGCTGATTATAGGTAGACGGTGAGCCCGTCGGTCGCTCTAGCCTATCTCTCGGAGCACCCTGGCGATCGCCGTGATCGTGTTCCAGTTACGCGTGGTGACCGGAACACCGACGAGCCGGTCGAGCTTGCCGAGGTAGTCGATGGCCCTCATGTGGCGTCGGTACATGCCGACGACGAAGCGGCTTTCGGCCGCGAGGATCTTGAGCTGCCACTCGCCGCTCGAAGGCATGCTCATGGGTGTCGAGAGCGCCGTGCGGGGGCGTTTCGACAGCACGCTCACGAAGTGGACGATGTCGGGTCGCACCGGCTGGCCCGCGAACGGATCCAGAGACATCAGCCTCACGATCTCGCGGCCTTCGCAGATCATGATCTCGGTCTCGAAAGGAAGCATGCTCGCGAGCTCGGCGCGGAGCTGCCCGAGGGGAACCGGCCGCCGGATCACGAAGGTCCCCGCGGCGCCGATGTTGACGGCATCGAGATGCTGCAGTCGTTCGACCAGCGTGGTGGGCCGGAAGGTCTTGTGACCTCCGACGTTGACGCCTCTCAGCAGAACGACGAGTGCCGAGCGCGCCATGGGTCACGGGCTCGCTGACTGACGAGCAAGAAGCACGTTCGCTTTGGTCAGTAGCTCTCACCCGGCTTGAGCGCTACCACCTCGGTCGCGATTCCCCGATCCAGCAGCGCGGCCGCCAGCGCCTCTGCCGTTCCGGTCAGGGCCGGGAACGTCGCGTAGTGGATCGGGATCACGGTCGAGATGCCGAGCAGGCGGCATGCGATCGCCGCGTGGCGGGGATCCATGGTGAAGAGATCGCCGATGGGCAAGAACGCGAGCTCGGGACGATAGAGCTCGGAGATGAGCTCCATGTCGGAGAAGAGCGCGGTGTCACCGGCGTGGTAGAAGGTGTAGCCGCCGGCCAATCGCACCACGTAGCCCGCCGCGAGCCCGCCGTAGACGAAGCCGTCGGGTGTGGAGATCGCCGACGAATGGTCGGCGCGCACCATCGACACTCGCGCTCCCAGCACGTCGAGGTTGCCGCCGAGGTTCATGCCGACGCAGTTGGCGACGCCCTGGCCGGTGAGCCAGGACGCCAGCTCGTAGCAGGCCACCACCTGTGCGGGCTGGTGCTTCTTCGCCAGTTCCACCGCGTCACCCATGTGGTCGGCGTGAGCGTGGGTGATGAGCATCGCGTCGACGCGCGCGAGCTCCTTGGCCGCGGCCGGGCACGCCGGGTTGTGCTCGACCCAGGGGTCGATCAGGATGACCTTCCCGCTCGGCAGCGTGCAGAGGATCGTGGAATGCCCGAGGTAGAGGAACTCGGGGCGCGGGGTCGAATGCATCGCTCCTCCAGATCGCGGACGTGCGTCAAGGTTGGCCGAGTGATGCCGGGATTGCCGGTCGATCGGAGTCGATCTCGCGGCGCATGCCTTCGACGATCGCCGCTACCTCGGCACGCGAGAGCTTGGCCCCTGCTCCCGAGCCTTCGACGCGATCGAGCGTCGCGCGCGCCAGCAGCACCGGGAGGGCGGTGAACTCGACCAGGCCGCGCGGCGCGCCAGCCTGCTGCAAAGCGTGGACGTACTCCGCGGAGGCGGCAAGATCGCGTCGCGCCAGCCCGAACACGGCGGCGGGATCGACCCGTGACGGGAGGTAGCTCCTGCCCTCGCGCGCGTCGTCGGCCCGATCCTTGAGGATGTTGACGAGCTGAAGCGCCTCGCCGAATCGCGCGGCCCGCTGCTCGAGATAGGGCGCGATCGGATCGAGCGAGCGTCGCCCCAACACGAAGAGCTCGGTGAGCATCTCGCCGACGATGCCGGCGACGACATAACAGTAGGCCTGGAGATCGGGAACGTCGACCAGCGCGAGTCGTCCGTCGTCGCCGGTGCGGGCCACGAACTCGGCCATTCCGCGCGCGGTGCGCGCGGTGTGATGGCGGATGCGCCGCTGCGCCTCGGGCGCCAGCGCGACGAAGGCTTCGAGCACCGCCGGCATCTCGCCCACCAGCTCGACGTAGCCCTGGTGGGCCGAGGCTGGCCCATCCCCGGTTGGGACGGGGGGGGCGTCGGCGGCCCCCCAGCGCGCCGGATCGCCACACTCGGCGGCGATGGCTTCGGCCTCGAGCAGCGCGGCGAAGCGGCCGAGCGCCTCGATGCGCCGCTCCCGCGGCCAGTGGGAAGCGTCCTCGAAGGTATCGGCGATGCGGAACAGGAGATACGCGATCGTGACCTCGCGCCGCGTCGGCTCCGGCAACAGCGGGATCGTGAGCGCGAACGTCCGGCTGGTCTTGATCAGGAGGTCGTCGAGGTCAGCCATGACGACAGCGGGAAGGAAGCGTCGAGTGTAGTACACCGCGCCGCCGCGCCCTGCCCCGCTGTTTCACGAGTGCGGGTCGACTCGCGTCCCGCCCACCGACTCTCCCCGCAGCGCGCGCTCGAGCGCCCCTGCCTCGAGGCCGTCGAGGATCAGCGAGGGAACGCCTTCCCCCGCCAGTTTCCAGGCGGTTTCGACCCGGTGGCGCATGCCGCCGGTGACGTCGGTGCCCTGGGCGCCGGACGCCATCGCCATCACCGCCTCGACGTTGCCGGGGGTGATCTCCTCGACCGTGCGTCCGGCGTCATCGAGGACGCCGTCGGTCGAGCCCATCCAGAACACCTGGGTGACCGGGCATGCCGCAGCCGCGAGCCGAGGGGCCAGCGCTACCAGTACGGTCTCGGTAGAACAGATCGAGGCGCCGCGCGAGCGATCCATCACCACGTCGCCGAAGACGACCGGCAACAGGCCGAGCGCGAGCGCGCGCAGCAGCGGCTCGACATGCACCTCGACCGGACGACCCGCCTCGGCGACCAGGAAGCTCGAGGGCGCGAGCGAGAACGGCGCGAGCCCGGCGGCGATCAGCTCTTCGATCACCAGCCGATGAAGACGATGAGCCTGGTCCTGCGTCGCCGCGACACCGGGAAGCTGCGACGAGTCGCGCACGCCGTCGCGGAGCCCGTAGCGCGCGGCGGCGGCGTGCCCGAACGATCCGCTGCCGTGCGAGAGCAGCAGCGCATGGGGCAGCACCGCACGCGCCGAGGCGAGCTCGCGCGCGAGCCGAGCGATCACGTCGCGGCGCGCGCTCGCGTCGCGCTCCTTGTCGGTGATCAGGCTGCCGCCCAGCTTGATGACGTAGAGACCCACGTCGTCCCCGGGTCAGAGCAGGTGCTCGTCGAGCACCCGCGGTCCGTCCCCCACACCGTCGCGGATCAGCCGCTTCACGCCGGTGACTGCCTCCAGCGCGCCTGCCACCGCCGGCTCGTCCGCCGCGGTGCAGATCACATGCACGTTGGCGCCGGCGTCCATGGTCGAGAACGCCGCGACACCCGCGGCGCGCAGCTCGCGAACACGCGCCAGGACATCGATCGTCGCCGCGCTCCAGTAGTAGACGGGCGGCCGCGACGACATCGCGATCAGGTGGAGCTCGATGCCCTCGTCCTCGATCACCGGGCCCAAGCGCTCGAGGTCGCGATCGTGGATCGCCGCGCGCGTGATCGCGAGCCGCTCGGGCAGGAGCTCGAGCCGGCGCGCGTAGTGCGGGCTGGTGGCGGCGAGCGCGTGACCGTCGCGCGACGGCACCTTCTTCGCCTCGCTCTCGACCACCACCACCAGGTCGCGCAGGTCCCAGTGACCGGCGGGGGCGAGCGCGAACGCGAAGCAATCATCGTCGCCTTCGCCGCGCGGCCACTCGACGTAGCCGCCCATCACCGAGCGCGCCGCCGAGCCCGACCCCGACAGGCGGGCGAGAGACGAGAGCTCGCGCGGGTCGCCCGTGTCGCGCCCGAGCGCGCGCAGGCCCGCGATCGTGAGCGCGGCGAAGCCCGAGGCCGACGACGCGATGCCGGCGGCGCTGGGAAACGTGTTGCGGGTGCCGACGACGAAGCGGCCGCGCTTGCCGGCGAGGGTTCGAAGCTGCCCGAGATGGCGGCACGCGCGCTCGATGAACTTCGCGTCCGGGCGGTGACGCGCGCCGCCTTCCTCGACCAGCCAGACCTCGTCGGCGCCACCCTCGCCCTCGTGGAATTCCACGGTGCAGAGCGAGCGGCAGGTGCGCAGCGTCATCGAGATCGACGGAGCGTTGGGAATCGCGCGCTCGAGGTCGCGAGCGCCCCAGTACTTGACGAACGCGATGTTTGACGGAGCTTCGACGCTGGCCTTCACGATGGCTCCACCCGCAACCCTTCGGCGCCCAGTCGCACCGGGAGCAGCGACTTCGCTGCGATCAACCCGCCGAGGTCGAGCGATGCGGGGTGTGGATGATAGATCACGAGACAGCCGGCGCCGGAGCCCGCGAGCGCTCCGGCGCCGGAGACCTTGGCGGCGCCGCCGCGCGCCTCGATCCGGCGCGCCAGCTCGCGCACGGCGGGCGGCACCACGCCGGCGCGCTCCCAACCGCGCTGCGCGTCGTGCATGGCGGAGGCGAGAGCCGGCCCGTCGTTCGCGATCAGAGCGTCGCGCAGTCGTCGCGCCGCGGCCTCGAGCCGGTCGAGCAGGAGATCGAAGG
>DATAFT010000013.1:0-4277 GCA_036257295.1 Thermoanaerobaculia bacterium | reverse complement strand
CGCCATCGACCACCGTCACCGGCTGCAGCGCGCCGCGATCGGTGCCCACCGTGACGCGATCGTAGACCGCGTCGTAGAGGCCCTCGAAGGCGCCGCCGGCGACGAACAGGAGGCCGCTCGAGTCGATCTCGACGACGTCGCCGCCCGCCCATTCGGGCAAGGTAACCGCCACCGCTTCATTCTCGATCAGCGTGAGCAGGGCCTCCTGCGCGCGGATGCCGGTGGTGTTGGGGCGGTCGCCCACGGTGCTCCGGATCTTGTCCACCTCGTCGACGAACACCAGACCGCGCGCCGCGCGGTCGAGCAGAGTTTCGACCGGCGTCGACGGTCCTAGCTGCTGGCGAGCCCGCTCGAGCAGCCGCAGGATCAGCTTCTCGCCGGGGCTGCCGAGCTCGGCGTCCTCGCCCAGCACGTTGGCGTGGATGCGCACCACGGTCGATCGCGTCACCAGCACGGGATCCGAGCGCAGGTAGTCCTCGACCGCGCGCATCAGCGTGGTCTTGCCCGAGCCCGAGGAGCCGATGAGGAGGATGTTGCCGACGCGCAGCCCGGCGACCTTCTTCGCCAGCGCGACCGCCATTTCGCGCACCGCCTCCTCCTGACCGATCACCCGCGCCTCGATCTGGCGCGCGATCTCGATGGGGGACGGAGCACCGGTGGACAACGCGGCGAATTGTACTCGCTCCGGGCGTGGTGATTACCACGCCCTACGCTCGCATTGTTTTGGCGCCGAGGACGGCGCGCCGAAGGCGCGCGCTTTTCAAACGGGCCCGAGGTCTGATTCAATACCGGTGCTCGGCCCCGTCTGGGAGGGAGGCGCCGAGGGCGACGGCGGTGAGCGCTGGTTCGGCGCTCCGCCCCGCCATCGACCGGTGAACGAAGCGTGGGCGCCCGCTCCTCCTCCCTCATCCTCTCGAGTCTGTGGCTTCTGGTCGCGGGCGATGTCCTGGCGCAGCCGCCGCGCGCGCGACCCGACCGTGCTTCGGCGGCGGCCGCAGCGGGACAGCCGGCAGACTCGCTGGCGCGCGCCGCCGAGCTGATCGACGCCGGCAAGCCGACCGAAGCGATCGTCCTCCTCGACGAGCGCCTGCGCCGCGACGAGGAGCCTCGCGCTCTCCTCCTGCGCTCGACCGCCCGCTTCCTGCTCGGCGAGATCGAGCCCGGAGAGAAGGACCTGCGGCGCGCCCTCGAGCTCGATCCCTCGCAGCGTCAAGGCTGGCTCAACCTGGCCGCGCTCGAGCTCGCCTCCGTCCACTATGACGCCGCCTACCAGGCGCTCCTGCGCGCCGAGACTCTCGACCCCAAGGCCCCCGACAACGACGTCAACCTCGGCGCCGCGCTGCTCTTCCTCGGCCGGCTCGAAGAGGCGAGCGCCCGCTTCGAGCGTTACCTCGCCGCCCAGCCGACCTCGGGCGACGCCTACTACCTGGTGGCGACCAACTACGCCTCCGCGGGCTATGCGGCGCTGGCGCTGCGCCACCTCACCGACGCCATCCGTCGCGACGAGAAGACGCGCCTGCGGGCGCGGACCGACCCCAACTTCTCCCAGATCGCCACCACGCCCGACTACCAGAGCCTGCTCGCCACCGACCTCTTCGTCACCGCGCCGGGATCGCTCCAGGCGAGAGAAGTGATGGACGCGCCCTACTCGGACACCGAAACGCGCGTCGTCAACGCCATCCTCGACGCGCTCGGCGCGATGCGGGTGCCCTTCGATCGGCGTGTCGAGGTCACGCCCGAGTGGGCGCTGGTGTGGGCCGACGTCCGCATCAAGATCCTCCGGCAGGGCACCGCCCAGAGCGTGGTCGAGGTATCGGCGCCGCCGGCCTCCTTCACGCCGCAGACGTTCCAGGCGCGGGTAGACGCGCTGTTCGCGCAGACGCGCGCCCTGCTCCTGAGCTACCGCAGCACCAGCGAGAAGTTGGGGCTCCCGCAGTCGGAGCCTGAACCTGTCCCCTAGCGACTAAGGCTCGCTGGGAATGCCGGGCTCGCGCGGCGCGCCGGGCTCTCCCGGTCCGCCCGACGGGAATCCCGGCTGCGAGGTGTCGTGGCGGCGGCGCCGCGGATCGTTCATCTCGCGCGCCGAGTAGAACCGGGTGAGATCGCCGAGCTTGGCGAAGCGGTACTCACGCTCGGGCCGGCGACCATCCAGACCTGCCTCGGCCGTCTTCGGGTAGCGCCAGCGCTCGACGTCGGGGCCGGACACGTCGCGGAACTCCTCGTAGTCGACGGTCTCGGGCGAGCCGTAGAGAACGTGGATGGTGCCGCGGTCGGTGCGACGCCCCGCTACCGCCGCCTCCGAGAACTTCTTGTCGGCTTCCGCGGCGCGGCTCTCGTAGAGATCGAGCACCGCGTTGCCGTCCTTCGAGGGATCCGGATCGCGCTTGGCCCAGAACGCTTCGATGAACTGCTTCGCCTCTTCCGCGGTCTTCAATCGCAGATAGGCGTCGATCTCTTCCTCGCTCGCGAGCCTGCCGATCGGCCCCACCATCCAGTGCGACAGCTCGCCTTCGAGGAACGGCTGGAACAGCTCCTCCGCGGTGTGGACCTTCTGCGCGGCAGGCGCCGGAGCGCCCGAGGCGGCGACCAGCAGGATCACGAGGACCATCGTCAACGGTCGGTGCATGGTCTCCATGGTATTGCCCGCGACAGCAGACGTCACCCGTCCTCCGCCAGGCTGGCCGAGTAGACGCAGCTCTGGCCGGCGGTCTCCTCGACTTCGACGCGAAGCTCGGTGATGGCGCTGCCGACGAGCGTTGGCCGCAGCTCCCGCCAGAACCAGGCCGCCAGTTCCTCGATCGACGTGTTGCGGATCGGCAGCACGCGCACGTCGGCCGCCGGCAGCCGGTAGAGGCGCTCGCCGTACCGCACTTCGTACCCGCCTCCGCCAGCGGTGACGCGCACCAGCTGCGAGCGCTCGGGTAGGAGCGTCCTCGAATCGAGCTCGCCGCACAGCCGGCGGATCTGCGCCTTGAGGCCGCGCAGGTCCATCAACAGACCCTGGGAGTCGGTGCCGGCGCCGCCGATCTCGACCCTGACCCGGTAGTTGTGGCCGTGGAGCTCCTCGGCGATGGTGTCCGAGAACACCGTGAAGTGCGCGACCGAGAACTTGAAGTCCTCCTTGGCGAGTCGCAGGACCAATCGCGGCACCGCCATCAGCGAGCCTCGGTCGCCGGCGCCACCGGGGTGCTCGAGGCTGCCGCCGGCTCGAGATCCACCACCATCTCGATGTGGCCGGTCTGCGGGAACATGTCGAGCAGCGTCAGTCGAACCACCGAGTACTCGGTCACGAGGTCCCGGAGGTCGCGGGCGAGCGTCGCCGGATGGCACGAAGCGTAGGTGAGTCGCGGCACACGCGCCGCGTTCAGCGCGCGCCGGACCGAGCGCGGCAGGCCGGTGCGCGGCGGGTCGACCACCACCCGGTCGACCGACTTCGGCATCGAGCGCACCCAGCTCTCCGCCGACACCGGCGCGATCTCGACGTTGCCACAGCCGTTGGCGCGCGCGTTGCGCGCCGCGAACCGCGCGGCGACGCGATCGGACTCGACCGCGATCACCCGGGCGTAGCGCCGCGCGAGCGGCAGCGCGAACAATCCCACGCCGGCGTAGAGATCCACCGCGAGCTCGCCGCGAGCGCGCCCGCACACCACTCGCTGCAGGTCGCCGATGAGTCCGGCGTGCGCCTGGAAGAACGCGCGCGCGTCGTGCTCGAAGGTCCAGGGCCCGACCCGGCGTCTCACCGCGCCCCCCCCGCCCCAACCGGGGATGGGCCAGCCGCCAGGCAGCGATTCGATCGGGGGCGCCACCGTGACGACCGAGTCGTCGCCGATGGCGAGGTCGAGGCGCCGCGGCGCGTCCGGGCCGAGCACCTGCCCAAGGCCGGTCACGGTGGCTTCGAGCTCGGGCAGCAGGATCGGGCAGACGCGGATCGGCACCAGCGTGTGGCTGCCGCGCTCGAAGTAGCCCACCAGCACGCGATCGCCGGCCGGCTCGGTGCGCACCTGGGCGCGCAGGCGATAGGCCCACGGCCGGCCGCACACCAGCCGCGCGTCCGGCAGCCGCTCGAGCCGTCCCAGCCGGCGCAGTGTCTCGAGCGCGGCCTGCGCTTTGAGCACCGACTGTCGTTCGTCGTCGAGGTGCTGCAGATCGCAGCCGCCGCAGCGCTCGAAGTGAGGGCAAGGCGCCGCCCGCCGTCCCGGCCCCGGAACGAGAATGCTGACGATGTGTGCGCGCCCGTAGTCGGGATGGCGTTCGACGACGCGCACGCGCAGTCGGTC
>DATAFT010000008.1:0-5659 GCA_036257295.1 Thermoanaerobaculia bacterium | reverse complement strand
TCGTTGCCCGTCGGCACCGGCGGCATCACCAACGGCAGCGACGCGAGACCGTCGATCAGGCCGGGATAGACCGTGAGCCCGGCGCCCTCGATGATCCAGGCGCCCGCGGGCGGCTCGACGTCGGCGCCGATCGCGGCGATGAGGCCACGATCGACCACGATCGTGCCGCGATCGAGCGTAGCTCCCGAGACCGTGACCAGTCGAGCGTCGCGGATCGCGAACGGCGCGCCGACGTCGGGACCATCGACCGCGCGAGCCGGCGGCGACGCGAGCGCGAGTAGCGCCACGACCGCCGCCGAGAAGACCGAGGCGTCGGGTCGCGATCGACCGGGGCGCAGGCTACCCAGGCGGCGGCTCCGCCGGCACACCCGCCGGCGCACCGGCCGGCACCGACTCGGCGGGCGCGGCAGGCTGGCCTTTGTCGTAGATGCGCTCGACGGTCAGCGGCGGAACGGTGGCGCCGATGCCGACGGTCGACGCCAGGAGCAAGCGTCCGCTCTTGTCCAGACTGTAGATCATGGTCAGGCTGGGCGTGAGCGTTCCTCCAGCAGGATTGGGCCGCGTCGGAAAGTCGATGTCGATGATCATCTTGTCTTTCTTCCAACGCGTCTTGACCTTGGTCTTGCCGCCGTCCTCGCCCGTGCTCTCGACCACGCGGCCATCGGTGAACACCAGGTTCGACTGTCCCGCGGCGTTGGTGATGGTGACCTCGGGATCGCTCTGCGCGATGGTGAGCCGCTCCGAGTTCTGCGAGAAGCGCTCGAACATTCCGAGCAGGCCGCCGCCGACGGCTGCCATGCCCCTGCCCCCAGCGCCGCCCGCGACGTCATAGGCGCCGCTGCCGCCGGCCTCGCCGGTGCCGGTACCCGCCGGCGCGCCGCCACCCACGCCGCGCGCCTGCACCCAGCGCCGGTACTGTTCCTGGGGATCGTCGGACGCCTCGGCGTTGAGCACCCAGGTTCCGCTCAGGTCGACCCCGGCCTGGGCGCGCAGGGCGCCGCGCCCGCCGGCGGCGAGAAGGACGACGGCGAATACCGCGGCTGATACGTGTCTACGTTGGCTCATCGGACTTCCCCTCGGATGTTCGAGTTTGGAGCTGCCACCGCCTTCACTTTCGGAGAGTTCGAGTATGCCACGGCCGGGCTCGGCCGGGCGTGGGCGCGGCATAGAATCGTGCTCCGACCGACCCTCCGGCGAGCCATTCCATCTTGACCCAGTCCCCATCCGGTTCCACGTCCTCGCGACGGTTTCGCTGGGCGCGCCTCGGCGACTACGACGTGATCGAGCCGCTGGGCGAGGGCGGCATGGGATTCGTGCTGCGCGCGCTGGACACGCGGCTGGGCCGCCAGGTCGCGCTCAAGCTGCTTCCCGAGCGCGTCACCGGCGACGCCGACTGGTTGGCTCGCTTCGAGCGCGAGGCGCGGGTGCTGGCGTCGCTCAACCACCCCAACGTCGCGACTCTGTACGGGTTCGAGGAGGCGACCGGCGTCCCCGCCCCGCCGGCGGGCGACGCCGCGCCCACCCGCCAGCGGTTCCTGGTGATGGAGGTGGTCGAGGGCGAGACGCTCGCCGAGCGATTGAAGCGAGGGCCGCTCGCGCTCGCCGAGTGCCTCGAGGTCTTCATTCAGATCGCGCACGGTCTCGACGCCGCGCACGAGAAGGGAATCGTCCACCGCGACCTCAAGCCCGCCAACGTCAAGGTGGGCGCCGGCGATCGCGTCAAGATCCTCGACTTCGGCCTGGCCAAGGCGGTGCTGGGAACGCCATCCGGCCCGGCGCCGGGCGCAATCTCGGGCTCGTCGATCGACGCCACCGAGTCGCCGACGCTGGTCGCTCTCGCCGCGACCCAGCGCGGCGAGATCCTCGGCACCGCCGCCTACATGAGCCCCGAGCAGGCGCGCGGCACCGCCGTCGACAAGCGGACCGACGTGTGGGCGTTCGGTTGCTGTCTCTACGAGTCGCTCACGGGAAGAGCCGCGTTCGGCGGCGACTCGGTGGCAGACATCCTGGCCGCTGTGCTGCGCGAGGAGCCCGACTGGAGCGCGCTCGCGGGCCGCGTGCCGGTGCGGCTCGAACGGTTGGTGCGCCGCTGTCTGGAGAAGAAAGCGGCGCGGCGACTGCGCGACATCGGCGACGCCGCGCTCGAGCTCGAAGACCTGCTGCGCAATCCAGACCAGCCCCTGCCCGCCGCCGCCGCGCCGACCGGACCCACCCGACGACGTGCCCTGCTCCTCGGCGCGATCGCGGCTGCGATCGCGCTCCTGGCCGGGCTCGGCGCCGGTCTCGCGCTACGCCGCGCGCCGGTGAGGACGACCGTCGCTGGGTCGGTGCGGCGATTCTCCGAAACACTGCCCGCCGCGCGGGGCTCATCGATCCACTCGCTCGCGCTCTCCGACGACGGACGATTCCTCGCCATCGCATCGGCCGATCCGGGTCGCCCGCTGTGGTTCCGACGCCTCGACCAGACCACGGTGGAGACGCTGCCTGGCACCGAGCAGGGCGAGTTCCCGTTCTTCTCGCCCGACGGTGAGTGGCTCGCCTTCTTCACCGGTTTCGAAAACGCGCTCAAGAAGATGCCCACCAGCGGCGGTGGCCAGGTGGTCACGCTGGCCGACGGCCTCAAGCGCAACTGGGGAGGAAGCTGGGGACCTGACGGCAAGATCGTGTTTCACAGTCAGAGCGGCGGCGAAGGCCTGTCACGCGTTTCGGCGCTGGGCGGACCGACCGAGGTGCTCACCAAGCCCGACGCCGCCGCCGATGAGAACAGTCACCGTTGGCCGCAGGTTCTGCCCGGCGGCGCCGGCGTCCTGTTCACGGTGTGGAAGGGCAGCGCCGACGCGTCGTCGATCGCGTACCTCTCGCTCGCCACCGGCGAGAAGCGCGACTTGCTGCCGGGCACCTTCGCGCGCTACCTCCCCACCGGCCATCTCGTCTACTTCGTCGATAGCCGCATGATGGCAGCGCCGTTCGACGCCGCGCGCGGCGAGGTCACCGGTCCGCCGGTGCCAGTGCAGAGCGTCGAGTCGGCGGGCCCGTGGGGCTACCGCACCGTCGCCAGCACTCCCGACGGCCTCCAGGTGCAGGCGCAGCGTCCCGCTAGTCGCCTGCTGTGGATCGACCAGGACGGCCAGGAGTCCGAGATCTCGCTGCCGCGCGGCAGCTACCGCTCGCCGAGCGTCTCGCCCGACGGCACCCGCATCGCGCTGGCGCTGGCCGAGGGGGGACGCAACGCCGACATCTGGACGTTCGACCTCGACGGCGGCAGCCCGACCCGCGTCACCACGCGCGGAGAGAACATGTCTCCGGTGTGGACGCCGGACGGCGAGTGGCTCCTGTTCTGGTCGGAGCGCGACGGCATCCGCACCGTCTACCGCAAGCGCTCGGACGGCACCGGCGAGGAGGAGAAGCTGGTCGACGGCGAGCAGGGGCGCCCGGTCGCGGTGTCGCCCGACGGCGACTGGCTCACCACCAACCACCGCGACGACATCTGGCTGGTGCCGGTCCACGGCGGCGAGCCCAAGCCCTTCGTCCAGACGCCGTTCGTCGAGGGCGGCGCCAACTTCTCGCCCGACGGGCAGTGGGTCGTCTACCAGGGATTCGAGACCGGTAACTCGACGCACTACCTGCGCCGCGCCGACGGCAGCGGGACGAGAGTCAGCGTTGCGGGCGACGCGGCCAACGCTCACTGGGCGCGAAACGGCCGAGAGCTGTTGTACGTGGAGCAGCACGGCACCGCCATGATGGCGCGTGAGTTCCGCGCCGATGGCTCGGTGGGGCCGGCGCGCAAGCTGTTCGACTTTCCCTACCACTTCGAGTGGGACATCGCCCCGGACGGCAGGTTCCTGGTGGTGTCCGAGCGCGAGGCGCCGCGCCTGGTCTTCGTCGAGAACTGGTTCCAGGAGCTGCGCGAGATGTTTCCGATGCAGTAGGACGGAGGACAGTTCTCGTGCGTCACGACACCATAGTGAAGAATGTCATCGCCAGCCGGTCGAACGCTGTCCTCGGCCTCGCACTGGCCGTCTCGATGGCAATCGCGCCGGTTCGAGGCGGCGATCCGCCATCGACCGGCGGCGACGATCAGTGGCCGCAGTTTCGCGGGCCGGGAGGACGCGGCATCGCGACCACCACCGCTGCGGCCCCGCTGCGCTGGAGCCCGACCGAGAACATCGTCTGGCGGGTCGAGATCGAGGGCCGCGGCCACTCGTCGCCGGTGGTGTGGAACGACCTCGTGTTCCTCACCGCCGCGGTCGAGGGCGAGGTGGTGCCGGGCGCCAAGGCCCCGTACCACTTCCGCAAGGGTCGCGACTTCGTTCACCCCGACAGCGTCGGCGCCGACCATCGCCACCGGCTCGAGGTGATCGCGATCGACGCCAAGACCGGCGCCGTCCGCTGGTCGCGCACCGCCTACGAAGGGCTGGTCTACGATGACCGCCACCGAGTCGGCTCCTACGCGTCGCCGACCTGCGCCACCGACGGCAAGACGCTGATCGCCTACTTCGGATCGGAAGGGGTGTTCGCTTTCGACTTCGCGGGAACCCAGTTGTGGACCCGCGACGTCGGCGACATCAAGAGCTTCGGCATGGGCGTCGGCAGCTCCCCCATCCTGGTGGGCAACCTGGTGATCGTCCAGGCCGACGCCGAGGACGGCACCGACTCGTATCTCATCGCGCTCGACAGCCGCAACGGGAACGAAGTGTGGAAGACGTCGCGACGCCCGGTCCAGATGAGCTGGACGACGCCCACGCTCGCCGCCGCGCCCGATGGCTCGACGCAGCTCCTGACCAACGGTTTCGAATTGATCGCCGGTTACGACCCCGCCAGCGGCCGCGAGTTGTGGCGGGCCGGCGGCATGGACTCGAACGCGGTCCAGATGCCGCTGGCGGCGAACGGCCTCGCGATCTTTTGCGCCGGCCATCCACGGAAGATCACGATGGCGGTGCGGCTGGGCGCGAGTGGTGACCTCACCGGCTCCGAGAACATCGCCTGGACCTACCCCAAGGGCACCGGCTACATCCCCACCAATCTGCTCTACGAGGGCTATCTCTACCTGACCAACGACAGCGGCACGCTCACCTGTCTCGACCCTGCGACCGGCGCGGTCGTCTACGAAGGGGGCCGCGTCGAAGCGCCCGGCAACGTGATGGCGTCACTGCTCGGAGTCGACGGCAAGATCCTGATGGTGAACCGCGACGGCGACGCCACCTTCGTCAAGGCGGGACCGGTGCACGAGGTGATCGCCACCAGCTCGATCGAGGAGCCGGTCTACGCCACGCCGGCTATAACCGCTGGGCGGATCTACCTGCGCGGTGAGCTCCACCTGTTCGCGATCGGCAGCAACTAGGCGAAATTGGTGACAGGTTACTAATTCGGTCGATCGGTAACATTAGTAACCTGTCACCAAATCGGCTAGTAGTTACCGAGCTCGACCACCGCGCTCCCGAGGTCGTGGGTCTCCTCGCCCTGCTTGTGCACCGCCTTGACCGTGACGTAGTACGAGTTGCCGCGTCCGCCCGAGCAAGGCGGCAGGTAGGCGCCGGGCTTGTCCCAAGTCGGCGCCTGGTGCGCCGCGACCATCGAGAACCCGGCTGGCAGCTCCGTCGTATGTCCGGGGACGGGCGGCACCGTCACACTGGTGGCGCCCGACTCGATGGCGTAAGCC
>DATAFT010000666.1:0-2863 GCA_036257295.1 Thermoanaerobaculia bacterium | reverse complement strand
TTGGCGGAGAGGGTGGGATTCGAACCCACGGTAGGCTTTTGACCTACACACACTTTCCAGGCGTGCACCTTCGGCCACTCGGTCACCTCTCCATTTCGAGACGTACGGACCCCGCCTTCCTTCACGCTCCCTGCCGCAGTGCGGCAAAGAACCCCTTGAGCATCGTCGCGCACTCCTCGCGCATCACGCCGCTGGTCACTTCGATGCGGTGATTCAACCTCGGATCCTGCACCAGGTTGCCGAGCGACCCGCAAAAGCCTGCTTTGGGGTCCTCGGTCCCGAACACCAGGCGCTCGACCCGGCTGTGGACCAGCGCACCGGCGCACATGGCACAGGGCTCCAGGGTGACATAGAGAGTGCAGCCGGAGAGCCGCCAGCCGCCGAGCAGCACCGAAGCCTGGCGCAACGCCAGTATCTCGGCGTGGCCGAGCGGATCCCCGTTCGTCTCCTTCGTATTGTGGGCCCGGCTCACGATCTCGCCGGCGCCGTCGACCACGACGGCCCCGACCGGAACCTCGCCGAGCTCGGCCGCCCGCCGTGCCTCCACGAGCGCCTCGGCCATCCACCGCAAATCGTCCATCGGGGCCAGTGGTGCCGTGGGCAAGGCGAACGACCAATATTAGCCGATCCACACGACCGCGTAAACGGATTCGAGCGATCTCGTCGCGACCGACCCCGATGCGAGCGGTGACGCGGCGGACCCAAAACGGTCGTTGCCTCGAGCCTCCCCACGACGTACCATCGATCGATGGAAAGCGGCGCGTGAAGGGCTCGGGCCCTGTGCGTCGAGGGACTCCGAACCTCGTCAGGCCCGGAAGGGAGCAGCGATAAGGTGTTCCCCTCGAGCGCCGCAGATTCAGCCGGAGCCCTTCACGGGTCGCTTTCCGCTCCGCCCACATGACCTACCAGGCTCTCGCCCGTAAGTGGCGACCGCAGGACTTCTCGTCGATCATCGGCCAGGACGCGGTCACCACCGCGCTGCGCAACGCGATCGCCGATCGCCGCATCGCGCAGGCCTATCTGTTCTCGGGCATCCGCGGCGTCGGTAAGACCACCGCCGCCAGGGTCCTGGCCAAGGCGCTCAACTGCGAGCGACGCCTGCGCGCCGAGAGTGAGGGCGAAACCCCGCTGCCCGATCCCTGCAACGACTGCGGCCCCTGCCGCGAGATCACCGCCGGCTCCGACCTCGACGTGATCGAGATCGACGCCGCCACCTATTCCAAAGTCGAGCAGGTGCGCGAGCTCACCGAGAGCCTGCGCTACGGACCCGCGCGCAACCCCTACAAGGTGGTAGTGATCGACGAGATCCACCGCTTGTCGCGCCAGGCGTTCGACGCCCTGCTCAAGATCGTCGAGGAGCCGCCACCGCATCTCGTGTTCATCTTCGCCACCACCGAGATCGAAGTGGTGCCGGCCACCATCCTGTCGCGCTGCCAGGAGTTCCACTTCCGGCGGGTGAGTGCGGCGACGCTCCACGAACACCTGCGCCGTCTGTGCGATGCCGAGACGATCGAGGCTTCCGACCGCGCGCTGCGCCTGCTTGCCCGCGCCGCCGAGGGCAGCGTTCGCGACGCGGTGGCGCTGCTCGATCAACTGGCCACCTTCGGCTCCGGTCGCGTCGCCGAGGAAGACGCGGTGCGCCTGCTCGGAGGGCTCGACCTCCGGCTCTTCCACGACCTCCTGCGCGCCATCCTTGCCGGTGACGCGACGGCGGTCTCGGCGGCCCTCGCTCGCGTCGAGGACGAGGGCTGGGACCCGCGTCGCACGCACGATCAGTTCCTCGCCTACTGTCGTGACGCCCTGCACGCCGCGGTCGGCACCGATCCGGAACGACTCGATCTGCCGGCGGAGGACGCCGAGCAACTGGCGGCGCTGGCCAAGGGAGCCGGCTACGAGAGCATGCTCCGCCTGCTCAACCAGCTCCTCAAGAGCGAGGAGCTGGTGCGGCGAAGCGAGACACCCGGGCTCGCGGTCGAGATCGCGTGGCTACGCGCTGCAGAGCTGCCCAAGCTGATTCGCATCGAGGATCTCCTCGCCGCCGGCCCGGTACGGGGGTCGGGCGGCGCACCGACGCCGAGCTCCGAGGGACGCGGCACGCGTGCCGCGGTCTCCACGGCGAGCGGTGGACCGCGGTCGCGCGGCGGCGTGAGCAACTCCGGCGGCGGCCCGCGGCCGAGCCGCGCGTCGAACGGGAGCGGCGTCGCATCCGGGGCAAGACCGACGCCACCACGGGCGATCACGACAGTCGAGACGCCGGCGTCCGCGCCGTCAACGACGCCAGTCACAACCTACGCGGAGGCCGCTCCCGAGCCGCCGTCGCTTCGACTGTCCTCCGACCCCAAGGAGGCGCTGCTCGAGCTGGTGAGCCAACGCAAGCAACCCCTGGCAGCACGACTGCGCGACTGCCGCGCCCTGCGCTTCGAGAACGGCGCGCTCCAGGTGGTGATCGCGCGCGGCGACGCCTGGCTGCGCGAGGCGCTCGACCGCCCGCAGAACCGCGAGATCCTCGACGGCGCCGTGCAGCAGGTGTGGGGCTCCGGCGGTCGATGGCATATCGTCGAGGAGACGGCGACTGCGCCCGCCGCAGCACCGGTGACCGCAACACCAGCGCCGATGCTCGATCATCCGGTGGTGCAGTCCGCGCTCGACCTCTTCGCCGGCACCATCGAGACCATCGTGGAGCGCCCGCCTCCGGAGGAGCCATGAACCTGCAGAAGCTGATGAAGCAGGCTCAGGAGATGCAGAATCGTCTCCAGGGCGAGCTCGAGACGCTCGAGGTCGAGGCCGCCGTCGGCGGCGGTATGGTGGCGGTCACCATGAACGGCCACAAGCAACTGATCAAGGTGAAGATCGACCGCGAGGT
>DATAFT010000582.1:0-5466 GCA_036257295.1 Thermoanaerobaculia bacterium | reverse complement strand
TCGCTCCTTCTCAAGATCGGACTGCGAGCTCGTGTCGAAGTCCATTCGCAGCAAGGAAAAGGGCGCGATCAGTACCACGTGAGAGTGAGCGGTCGGTCCGAAGTGCTTCGCTTCGCGGAAACGGTCGGCGCGGTCGGCGCCTACAAGACTGCTTCCCTTGCTGACGCCGTTGCGTGGCTCGAGCCACGGGGAGAAAACACCAACCGCGACGTCATCCCGAAGGATGTCTGGGACATGTACGTTCGGCCCGCCATGCGGAGCAAAGGTGTGACACACCGTCAACTCCATGCCGACCTTGGAATGGCCTACGGGGGAATGACGATCTTCAAACAGAATATGAGCCGCGAGAGAGCCCTGCGAGTCGCGAGAGCGGCCGGCGCAGAAGCACTCGATGTTCTCGCTGCCAGCGACATCTATTGGGATCAAGTAGCTTCGATTCAAGAAGACGGTATCGAAGAAGTCTTCGACCTGACGGTGCCCGGCCCCCACAACTTCATCGCCAATGACGTCTTCGTTCACAACTCGATCGAACAGGACGCCGATCTGGTCGCCTTCATCTACCGCGACGAGATCTACAACCCCGACAACGAGGACTCGCACGGCACCGCCGAGCTGATCGTCGCCAAGAACAGGAACGGACAGACCGGGGTCGTCGACCTGGCGTTCTTCGGCGAGACCACGACGTTCCGCAGTCGCGCCTATCAGTCGCCTCCCTGACGTGTCGGCACCGACTGCACCAGCGATCGAGACCGCCTCCACCGTCCTGCGGCCGGCCTGGGTCGAGATCGACCTCGACGCCCTCGCCGTCAATCTGCGCGTGCTGCGGCAGCGCGTCGGCAGCGCGTCGATCCTCGCCGTGGTCAAGGCCGATGCCTACGGCCATGGCGCGGTCGCGGTCGCGCGCTCGCTCGAGCGGCAGGGCGCCGACTGGCTCGGCGTCGCGCTGGTGGACGAGGGCGCCAAGCTGCGGCGCGCCGGCGTGGGGCTGCCGATTCTGGTGCTCGGCACCATCCAGACCGGTGAGATCGACGAGGTCCGCGTCAACGGTCTCACCCCTGCGGTGTCGAGCCTCGATCAGCTCCGCATGTGGGCCCGCGCCGGCATCGCGCACGACCGAGACGCCCCGCCGCAGAGCATCCACCTCAAGGTCGACACCGGCATGCATCGACTCGGGCTGCCGCCCGCCGACTGGGCCGCCGCCGCCGAGCTGCTTGCCGCAACACCGTCGCTGCGCCTCGACGGCCTGCTTTCGCACCTGGCAGAGGCCGAACAGCTCGAGTCCCCCCCGTCCCACGCGCCTTTGGGCCAGGGTGACTTCACCGCGGTGCAGGAGCGCCGCTTCGATCAGGCGCTCTCGATCTTCCGCGCGCCCCTGCAGCACCTCGCCAACAGCGCGGCGGCGCTGCATCGACCGAGCACGCGCCACTCCCTGGTGCGCGCCGGTCTCGCGCTCTACGGCATCGACCCGGCGCGACGCGAGCGCGAGCTGGTCGGCGTCATGTCGGTCAAGGCCCGTCTGGTGCAGGTGCGCGAGATCGACGCCGGAGAGCGCGTCGGCTACGGCGCCTCATGGGTGGCGAAGCGACCCAGTCGAATCGGCGTCGTGCCCCTGGGGTACGCCGATGGCTATCCCTGGCGCCTCGGCAACCAGGCGCGCGCCTGGCTCGATGGCGTCTTCGTTCCACTGGTGGGCGCCGTGAGCATGGACATGGTGACGCTCGATCTGACCGGAACCACCGCCGAGGTCGGAGGCATCGTCACGCTGATGGCCGGAAGCGCCGATCGAGGGCCGACCGCCGTCGAGCTTGCGCAGCGTGCCGGAACCGTGCCCTACGAGATCCTCTGCCACTTCGGGCTGCGGCTCCCGAAGCAGTATGTGGGCGGGGCGGGTTGAAGGCGCGGCCGGAAGTACGCCGAGGACCTACATGAACCCGAGCTGGAGCCGCGCGGCCTCGCTCATCATGTCCGGGTTCCAGGGCGGATCGAACACCAGCTCGATGTCGGCCTGGCGGACATCGGGCATACCCTCGAGCTTGCGGCGCACGTCTTCGACCAGGACCGGCCCCATGCCACAGGCCGGCGCGGTGAGCGTCATCTTGATGCGGACGTCGCGCTTGCCGTCTTCCTCGTCGGCGTCGACCGCGCAGTCGTAGACCAGGCCCAGCTCGACGATGTTGACCGGGATCTCGGGATCGAAGATCGTCCGCAGGATCGACCACACGCGATCCTCGAGCGGACCCTCGGTCGGTTCGCCGCCCTTGGCGGCGGCCGCGGCCTCCTCGCGATCGAGACCGAGGGCATCCGCATCGGCGGCGTCGACGCGCAGCATCTGACCGAAGTCGGTCATCACGGTGATGCTGCCGCCGAGCGCCTGCGTAACTCGCACCGGCGTGCCCTCGTTGAGCAATACCCGGTTACCGTCGGGAATCTGAAGCGCGTTGATGTCGCGCGTGGTGACGACATGGCGATGCATGCTGACCTCTGGGGGGGTACGCCGCCGAGCGCCTAGCGCGACGGCCGGCCCGTTCGACTCGATGCTAGCACCCGGCTCGGATCAGAGGCTCGGATCAGAAGCTGGGATCAGAGGCTTGCCGTCACCGGATCGCCGCTCAGCGCACGGAGCCCCGCCTTGAGATCGCGCGCGACCAAGCGCTGGAGCACGCCGTCGCCGAGCAGGTCGCCGTCGACCAACTCGTAGAGCAGAGGGCTGGGCAGCCCCTTGAGATCGGCGCGACCGAGCGGACGCAGCGCGACGTCTAGACACTCGCGCGCATCTTCGAGCTCGATCACGAGGAAGCGGGAGTCCTCTCCCACGAAGCGCCGCAGCGATCGCCAGCCGCCGCCCTGGTCGAGATCGTCGAGGAAGGCTTCGGTGGCGACGATCCCGTTGTTGAGGAGCTGCCCGGTGCGCGACAACCGAGCCCGAAACGGCGTCGTTTCCGGGCCAGGCGTGGTTCCCTCGAGCAGCGGCGCGAAGAACTTCCGCACCTCTTCCGCTGCGTAGCCGCGCGCGACCAGACTCGACGCCACCTCGTCGAGGTCCTGATCCGACTTGCCCGAAACCATGCGGAAGAGCTCGACCACGCTCTCGCCGAAGATCTCGTAGCGCGTGCCCGACTCGTGGACGCCGCCCAACGGCAGGAGCCGATAGTGGCCGTGGTTGAGCGCGATCCGCATACCGTCGTCGAACGGGAAGCCGCGCCGCAACGCGTCGCGGTAGGCGCGCTGTATGCGCAGCGCGGCGACCAGCAGCCGCACACAGTCGCGGCCGGTGTAGAAGCTGCCGTCGCCGAGGTACTTCTCGTGGTAGAGGCGGTGTTCCCGCGCGATGCGATCGACCTTGCGCTGCAACTGGTAGAAGGCGCGAAACGCCGACTCCTGGCGTTCGGAGGGGGCGTCGCGGAGCTGTGAGACGCGGCGAGTGAAGTGCACCAGGTCATAGAGCAGACCGCTGCGGTTGACGCCGGGATCGACCACCCATGGGCTCATGAAGTCGAGCGGGCGCAGAGTGGGCGACAGATTGATCTCGTGCGCGGGTATCCCCAGACGCTTAGCCTCCTCACCCGGACAGACCAGGCCGCCATCGACGCGGCGAACGCGCACCAGCAGGCGGCGCAGGTTTTGGAACAGCTCGAAGGTGCGCAGTCGCACCAGCAGGTCTTCCCACACCTCGACCTGCCGCGGCGACAGAAGCTGCTCGGCGTCGAAGCTCGGCGCGGTCGAAGCGAGATACGAGACGTACCCCGGAGTCGCCAGCAGGACGTCCGGGCTCTGGCCGCGCAGCAGATCGAAGAGCAGTCGCGCCAGACGCCGTAGGCCGCGGTCCTGCTCGAGAGCGGCGGTGTGCCACAGTCGAAGCCGGCGCCAACGACGCCGGAAGTCGGCGCCGTCCTCACGGAGGAAACCCTGGAAGTAGGCGTTCAGGCTCTCGAGATCCTTGTCGATCGCGACCTCGCTCATGATGAGCACGTTGTCGCGCATGCGGGTGAAGAGCGACGGGAACAGGTCGCCGCGCGGCTCGCCCTCGGCGGCGAGACGACGAGCGACGATGCGCAGCACCCGATCGGCGCCGCGCACGAACTCTTCGAACACCGCGTACTTGATCTCGGCCGCGGCGACGACGCCGACTTCGGGGTGAAGGGCGAGGACTCGGATGTGGCAAGCCGAGAGCCAGCGCGCGACCACCTCGGACTGATACAGCCAGAAGACGGCGGGGAAGTGCCGGCCGTAGTCGGAAGCGGTGACGTTCTCGGCCACTCCCTCGAGCACGCTCAGGTAAGCGCGCCAAGCGAGATCGGGGGCGTCGTCGGGCGTCGCCTCACCGCGCCGCTGCCGCACCAGACGCTCGGTGGTCGCCTCGAGTGCCTGCACCAGCAACGTCTCGAAGCTCCGCAGCTCGGGCGTCTCGACGATCAGGTAGCCGCTCAGATCGGTCGCCTTCTCGCCTTCGAGGTAGATCGGCTGTGGGGTCGGCAGATGCACGCCGGCGTCGGCCAGCGCGCGTTGGAGCTCCGAGTGCGTGGGGAGCAGGAAGAGAAAACCTTGCCCGCTCTGGAGTAGGGCCTCGATGGTCATCGGCCTCGATCCAATTATTTGCACATCTTACTACGCGGCTGGGACCCGGCCAACGGGCTGCTACACTCGCGACGCCTCGATGAGCCCGCTCACCCGCGTCGTCCTTTCCGCGCCCGATCGCCTCAGCGCCGACCTTCTGGTGCTGGGGCTGTGCGAAAGTGACCGCGTCGAAGACGCCGCCCTGCCGGCGCCCATGGCGACCGCAATCGCCACCGAGCTGCGGCGGGTGCGGTGGAAGGCCGAACGCGATCGCGTCCATCACCTGACACTCGAGCGAGGCCGGCGACGGGTCGCCGTCCTGGGCGCCGGCCCGTCTCGCGATCTCGATCGACGACGCTTCGACGGCTGGCTGGGCAAGGCGCTGCAGCTCGGCCAGGAGCAGCGCGCCAGCCGACTCGCGATCGCACCGCCCGCTCACGACGAGACGCGCAGCGCCGCTGCCGCGTTC
Source organism: Thermoanaerobaculia bacterium (assembly GCA_036257295.1). Lineage (GTDB taxonomy): Bacteria > Acidobacteriota > Thermoanaerobaculia > Multivoradales > Multivoraceae > DATAFT01. Next base: position 443 of record DATAFT010000582.1, on the reverse strand, counting down.
CGCGTTCTGGTTCGCCTCGCGCTCTCTGGCTACCGCTTCGACGCCTTCAAGGCCAGCGACAACGGAAGACCGGCGCGCGCCGTCCAACTGCTGCCGCCGCGCGACGCCGCTGCCGTCTATCGCGAGCAGCGCGCCGCCGCGGCCGCCGCCGCCGAGGGCGCAGCACTCGCGCGAGACCTCGGCAACACTCCGCCCAACGTGGCGACGCCCGACTGGCTGGCGACTCGCGCCCGCTCGATCGCGGCCGACGCCGGGATGAAGGCGACGGTCTACAGACTGGCCGAGCTGCGCAAGATGGGAATGGGCGGCCTGATCGCGGTCGGCGAAGGCTCGAGTCACGCGCCGCGCCTGGTTCGTCTGGAGTGGGGGAGACGTGGGCCGACAGTGGCGCTGGTCGGCAAGGGCGTCACCTTCGACACCGGCGGCATCTCGATCAAGCCGGC
>DATAFT010000573.1:0-3048 GCA_036257295.1 Thermoanaerobaculia bacterium | reverse complement strand
CGGTCGCCTCGACATTCGAATGTTGGACGACACGCCCGAAGCCGTTTTCTTGGTGTGGAACCTACATGATGTCGAGCTGCACCGCGGCTGGAACTGGAAGGTCGTGGGTGGTGCGTCTGCGGTGGCGCGACGGGGTTCGGGCGGCACCGAGCTGACCGCGATCCAGTGAAGCCGATATGCCGTTCAAAAGCAAAGCCCAACGCCGCAAGTTCGCGGAGCTCCTGGTCAAGGGAGAGATAACGCCGGAGACCTTCGAGGAATGGAATCGCGAGACGGGAAGCCGCGAGCTTCCCGAACGCGCGACGCCGAAGGCGGGCAACCGAAAGCGAACGAAGAAGGCGGCGAAAAAGAGGGCGAAGACGAAGCGCGCCGCGCCCAAGCGCGCGGCGAAGAACAAGACAAAGAAGCGGTGATAGAAACAGGGAGCAGGCGAGCAGGCAAGCTGCTCCCCTACTTCCCGCTTCCTCTATCGACTACCGCTCGATGACGGCTGCGCCTGTGGCTCTTCGAGCGGCGCTGCGTCGAGCGCCGGGTTGCGGTCGAAGAAGTTGTAGGGCTTGACCGTGAGGCTGTGCCAGCCCAGGTTGTAGACGGGCCAGTCCTCGGCCGACGGCATGTGGTGGAAGCCGAGCGTGTACCACAGCACGATGTCGGTGTTCTCCACCGAGCGGCGGCTCTTGGTCCACGCCGGTAGACCCTGCCCCGGCTCCGATTGGTTCGGATAGTCGCCCGCCGCCCAGCGCTCGTCGGGATCGTAGGGCGTCACCCAAAGGTGCTGCGTCGCGAACATCGCGCGGGCGAGCGGCGCGTCGTCCTCGTCGACCAGCGGCAGCGCGTTGCCCTCGGCGTGCAGCATGTAGCTCGACGGGTATCCGAGCGAGTTCTTCCTCTCGCTGCTCTCGACCCGCCACATCGACGGCTGCTCGTAGCTGAGCCGGTACTTGGCATCGGTGTCGACCTTGGCCACCTCCGAGTGCATGTGCCAGAGGCTCCTGCGCGTGCTGGTCTCGGGCATCCGCTGCGCCTTCATCACGTCGCGCACGAAGCGATTCGAGGGTCCGTCGACGTCGAAGTCCAGCCGGACCGAGAAGAAATGGTCGTGGTTGATGGCGACGCGCCCGGGCGCGACCAACGCGCCCCATGCGGTGTCCTCGGCGGCGCTCGGATCCGAGAGGCTGTTGGCGCGGACGCCCTTGACGCCGTCGATGCCGGTGGCGCCGCCGCGAAACGCGATCGCGCCGCCGAGATCGAACACCCAGTCGAACACGTAGTCGTAGTTGCCGACGGTGGCAACCGAGCGCACCACCAGCTCCGTTCCCGGCCTGCTTTCGAGCGCCTGGGTCACGATGTCGAAGTGTCTCCACACCGGGTGGCCGAGCGCGCGTTCGAACACGCAGACGCGGTCCTCCAGTGTGTCGGCCCCGCCGGTGGGGTTGCTCATGGTCACCGGCAGGTAGGCAGCGCCGGCCGGGCAATCGACGCCGCGCGCGAGCGGCGAGGCGGTGGTGCCCAGACCGTACTCACCCTGGTCCATGTAGTTGCGGTAGTACCAACCGACGGTGGGGTCCTGATACGGGACGAAGATCTCGGCGAGAGATCCCTGGTAGAGGACCGGTCGTGGCTGGCCGTGGTCGTCGTAGGACGCGAGTGAGATGACCGTTCCGGCGCGCAGGTCCCAGCGCAGATGAAACGACCAGTTCTGCCAGCGCACGACCGAGCCGTCGATCGCGACGTTGCTGCCCTGCGGCGACGACTGCACCACCGGCTTGGCGTCGCGCACTTTGCCCAATGTCGCGCGATCGAAGTCGTGCTCCCCGGGAGGTATGGGCACCACGCCGGCGTCGGTCACCTCGAGCACCTTGCGCGCCTCGAGATCGACGGTGGCGATCAGACCTTCGATCGGTGTCGCGAACACGTCGGTGGTGACGCCGCGCGTGTCGAAGCAGTCGACCTTGACGATCCGCTTCTCGCGCTCTTCGGGGCGGCCGAAGTTGCCTGTCGTTCGCGGCGCGCAGAAGAGCTGCGAGAGATCGGTGACGCCGCGCTTACGCAGACCCTCTTGCATGCTGGCGTCGGCGAGCGCGACCTGTGACGCCACGATGAATTCGGGCGACGTGAGCATCGGCTGGCCGCCGCCGGTGGCCTGCTCGAACGCGGTCACCTTGCGCCCCGTCAAATCGACGCGCGCCTCGTAGGTCTTGCCGTCGCGGCGCAAGACGACCGCCGCGGCGCGGGCGATGGGCTGGCCCTGCTTCCAGGCGTAGACCGTGTCCTTCGGCGGCTCGAGCAGCGAGACGCTGTTGAACATGGTCCCGGCGCCGGCATGCCCGGCTTCGCGCAGCAGCGCTGCCGCGGCGGCGATCTCGGCCGCGTCGAGGGCGTCGAGAGGATGGCTCGCGGCGGCGGCGGGCCGCGCGAGCGGTGCGAGCGCGCAGAGCAGGACTGACGCGGCGAGCCGAGTGGCGCAGAGTCGAGATCTCATCCGAGGTCTCCTGGTTGGTCGAGGCGGTGTCTCCCCATGCTACCGCGAGGCGCTTCGGATGCCGTGAGATCATCCCGCGTCATGAGCAACTCCGGGTTTTCGATCAGCGACCTCGCTCGCCGCCACGTGAAGGCCGCCATCGAGGAAGGGGCCGGGCACGGACAACCGGCCGACTCGGTGGCACGCGCGCTGCTCGGCGTCGTGGTCGAGGTCTATCGCGCCGAGCGAAGCGTCGACGACATCCGGCGCGAGCTCGAGTTCGTCGCCGAGCACCTCGACGAGGACGAAGATTTCGAATTCATGCGGCCGTAACGCACGCCCGAGAGAGCATGCGGCCGTGGTCAGGCCCAGTCGGCGGAGACGTCCGGCAGCGCGCGGCCGCGCGGCTCGGCGTCGTCTTCGTCGGACTCGACGCCGTCGGGAAAGAAGATGGCCTCGATCGGCTGCCCGAACAGTCGGGCGATGCGGAAGGCGAGTGGCAAGCTGGGGTCGTACTTCCCGTTCTCGATCGCGTTGACCGTCTGCCGGGAGACCTCGAGCTCTTCGGCGAGCCGCGCCTGAGACCA
>DATAFT010000380.1:0-3827 GCA_036257295.1 Thermoanaerobaculia bacterium | reverse complement strand
CCACGTGAGGATGCGCGGTGGTCTCTTCGACGCCGCGCTCTACTGGTGGCGGCAGCGCCCCGAGGAGATCGAAGCGCGCTGGCGAGTCGAGAAGATCATCGACTTCCTCGAGATCGAAGGCATCCGCCACCGGCCGGTGGGGACTCTCGCCTACGGCCTGCAGAAGCGCGTCGAGCTCGGCCGCGCCCTCGCGCTCGATCCCGAGCTCCTCCTGCTCGACGAGCCGATGGCGGGCATGAACGCCGAGGAGAAGGAGGACATGGCCCGCTTCATCCTCGATCTCGGCGACGAGTGGGGACTCACCATCGCGCTGATCGAGCACGACATGGGGGTGGTGATGGACCTCTCGGACTGGGTGGTGGTGCTCGACTTCGGCAAGGTGATCGCGGCAGGCACTCCCGATCAGGTGCGCGCGGATCCAGAAGTGATCCAGGCCTACCTGGGCGCTCCGGAGTCGGCGGCGAAGCCCCCCCCACCCCAACCGGGGATGGGCCAGGAGTCGGCACCAGCGTGAGGTGGTCGTGAGTCAGTCAGCCGCTGCGCCCCCCCCACCCCAACCGGGGATGGGCCAGCCCGACACGCTGCCCAAGCTCCTGGTGGCGCGAGCCCGTGAGCGCCCCGCCGCCACCGCGCTGCGGGAAAAGGACCTCGGCATCTGGCGCGCACTGACCTGGCGCGAGTACCTGCAGCGGGTGCGCAACGCGGCACTCGGCTTTATCGAGCTCGGCGTCGAGCGCGGCGACACGGTCGCGATCCTCGGCGACAACCGGCCCGAGTGGCTCATCACCGAGCTCGCGGCGCAGTCGATCGGCGCGGTCTCGATGGGCGTCTATCAGGACGCGGTGACGAGCGAGGTGCAGTTCCTGATCGGCTGGAGCGACGCCGTGCTGGTGATGGCGGAGGACCAGGAGCAGGTCGACAAGATCCTGGAGTCCCGCGCCCAGCTACCGCGTGTGCGCAAGGTCCTGTTCCACGATCCGCGTGGCCTTCGCGCTTACGACGATCCCCTGCTGATGGACCTCGCCGAGGTCGAGAAGCTGGGCGCGCGCCGCGCCGCCGCCAACCACGGCGAGTTCGAGGCGCTGGTCGAAGCGACCCGTCCCGACGACACGGCGATCCTCTCCACCACGTCGGGCACCACCGGCAAGCCCAAGCTGGCGATGCTCACCCATCGCAACCTGCTCGCGATGGCGCAGAGCTTCTGCACCGTCGAGCCGCTGGCTGCCGGCGACGAGTTCCTGTCGTTCCTGCCGCTGCCCTGGATCGGCGAGCAGATGATCGGGGTCGCGTGCGCGCTGTGGAAGGGGTTCGCCGTCAACTTCCCCGAGGAGCCCGAGACGGCGCAGATCGACCTGCGCGAGATCGGCCCGCACATGATGTTCTCGCCGCCGCGCATCTGGGAGAACATGGTCTCCGACGTCCAGGTCAGGATCGAGGACAGCTCCCGCCTCAAGCGCGCGATCTACGGATGGTCGATCCGCAAGGGTGAGCAGGCCGCCGACCTGCGGATGGCGAAGCGTCCGCTGCCGGCACGGCTCGCGCTCGAGAGCCGGCTCGCCGGCCTCGTCTGCTTCTTGTGGATCAAGGACAAGCTAGGTCTTCGCCGCTTGAAGCGCGCGTATACCGGCGGCGCCGCGCTCGGGCCCGACATCTTCCGCTTCTTCCACGCCATGGGCGTGAACCTCAAGCAGATCTACGGGCAGACCGAGGTCTCCGGCATCTCGGTGCTGCACAGCGACGGCGACGTCAAGTACCAGACCGTGGGTGTGCCGGTGCCCGGCACCGAGATCCGCATCGCCGACGATGGCGAGATCCTCACCAGGAGCCCGGCCGTCTTCGTCGGCTACTACAAGAACCCCGAGGCCACCGCCGAGACGCTCCAGGACGGGTGGCTGCACTCGGGCGACGCCGGATACCTCGACGCCGACGGCCACCTGATCGTGATCGACCGCGCCAAGGACGTGATGACGCTCCACGACGGCACCAAGTTCAGCCCGCAGTTCCTCGAGAACAAGCTGAAGTGGAGCCCCTACGTGCGCGAGGCGGTGGTGTTCGGCGGCGACTGGCCGTTCGTCGCCGCGCTGGTGACGATCGACTTCGCGAACGCAGGGAAGTGGGCGGAGAAGCGCCAGCTCGCCTACACGACGTTCACCGACCTGTCGCAGAAGTCCGAGATCTATGCGCTGGTTCGCGATCACGTCGCTCGTATCAACGCCGACCTGCCGGAGGCGGCGAGGGTCCAGCGCTTCCTCCTGCTGCACAAGGAGCTCGACGCCGACGACGCCGAGCTGACGCGCACGCGCAAGGTGCGCCGCGGCTTCATCGCTGAGCGCTACCGCACGCTGGTCGACGCGCTCTACGGTGACCGCGACGCGGTGGCGGTCGAGACGGTGATCTCTTATCAGGACGGTCGGACCGCGACCACGAAGACCGAGCTCAGGATCGAAACGATGGGCGCCGCCGCCATGCGAGGAGCTTGATGGACGTCTTCTTACAACTCACCTTCACCGGCCTCTCCAACGGCATGGTCTACGCGCTGGTGGCAGTCGGGTTCGTCATCATCTACAAGGCGTCCGACGTCATCAACTTCGCGCAGGGAGAGCTCCTGCTGCTGGGCGCCTACCTCGCGTTCGCGTTCATCGCGCAGATCGGGCTGCCCTGGAGCCTGGGAGTGGCGGCGACGCTGGTCACCGCGCTCGCGGTCGGGCTGGTGGTCGAGCGGTTCGTCCTGCGCCCGCTGATCGGCGAGCCGATCATCTCGATGATCATGGTCACGATCGGGCTCTCGAGCGTGCTCAAGGCGCTGGTCCACGCGGTCTGGGGCGCCGCGCCGCACAGCTTCCCCGGCTTCCTGCCCTCGACGCCGATCAACGTGCTCGGCGTGGTGGTGACCGCGGACCGGTTGCTCACCATCGGTCTCGCCGGGGCGTTGCTCACCTTATTCACCCTGTTCTTCCGCTACACGCGCGACGGCATCGCGATGCGGGCGATCGCCGACGATCAGCAGGCGGCGCTGTCGATGGGGATCAGCATCAAGCGAGTGCTGGCGGTGGCGTGGGCGATGTCCGCGGCCGCCGCGGCGGTCGGCGGCATCATGGTGGCCAACCTGGTGGGCGTGAGCCACGACATCAGCTTCGTCGGCCTGCGCGTCTTCCCGGTGGTGATCCTCGGCGGGCTCGACTCCATCTCCGGCGCGATCGTCGGCGGCGCGATCATCGGGCTGCTCGAGTCGTACACCGGCGGCTACGTCGGCGAAGGATTGAACCTGATCGTCCCATTCATCGTCCTCATTGTGGTCCTGATGGTGCGGCCGTACGGGTTGTTCGGAAAGACCATCATCGAGCGCGTGTAGGCAGATGGAATCGGGAACGTTCTTCACCGACTACCGCGCCGACATGGCGCTGCGGCGCCTGCCGCTCGAGAAGGCGCGACTCGCCATCTTCGCGGTATTCGTGCTCGCCTTGCCGTTCTTCGCGAGCCCGTACTGGCTCAACCTCGCCAACCAGATCGCGATCGCAACCACCGGCGCGCTCGGCCTCAACATCCTGGTCGGCTACACCGGGCAGATCTCGATGGGCCAGGGCGCGTTCATGGCGGTCGGCGCCTACTCGGCGGGGATCCTCACCGCCCGCATGGGCATTCCGTTCTGGGCGTCGATTCCGCTCGCCGCGGTCATCACCGCCGCCGTCGGTCTGGTGTTCGGCTTGCCGTCGCTGCGCTTGAAAGGTCTCTACCTCGCGATCGCGACGCTGGCGGCGCAGCAGATCGTAGAGTGGTTGGTGACCCACTGGACCGGCCTCACCGGTGGGACCGAAGCGCTGGTGGTG
>DATAFT010000503.1:0-5408 GCA_036257295.1 Thermoanaerobaculia bacterium | reverse complement strand
AGCTTCACCGCCATCCTCACCGACCTGCGCGACGTGCTGGCCGACGTCAAGCAGGGCAAGGGGTCGCTCGGGCGCCTGCTCTACGACGACAGCCTGGCGCGCGACCTCGAGGCCGCGGTCTCGCAGCTCGAGCAGCTCGCGGGCAAGCTCAACGAAGGCGACGGTCTGTTGCCCGCGCTGGTTTCCGACCCCGCGCTCAAGGACCGGTTCGGCAAGGCCCTGGAGAACTTCGAGACCACCAGCGGCGAGCTCGAGACCATGGTCACCGAGCTCAACGCCGGCGACGGACTCGTACCTCGTTTGATGAAGGACAAAGCGCTGGCCGACGAGCTCGAGACCGATCTCCGCGGGCTGCTGAAGGAGCTCAACGAGGCGGTCGAGAAGCTCAACCGGGGGGAGGGCACCGCGGCCAAGCTGCTCAACGACCCAGCGGTGTATGACGCCGTGAGCGACATATTGATAGGCATCAATGAGTCCCGTATGCTCCGTTGGTTGATCCGCAACCGCCAGAAGGCTGGCATTCGCGAGCGTTACGAAGACGCCCAGGGCCCCCCGGACGTCGACCCGACCACGGAACCGAATACCGAGCCATGAAGATCAGCGTCATCGGCACCGGCTACGTCGGCTTGGTCACCGGCGCCTGCCTCGCCGACTTCGGCATGGAGGTGATCGGGGTCGACAAGGACGAGGCCAAGATCGGCGCGCTGCGAGCGGGCCGCATCCCGATCTACGAGCCCGGCCTCGAGAACCTGGTCAAGAAGAACGAGCTCGAGGGCAGGCTCTCGTTCTCGACCGACATCCCCGCCGCCATCCAGCAGTCGGCGGCGGTCTTCATCGCGGTGGGAACGCCTCCCCTGCCGGACGGCTCGACCGACCTCACCTTCATCCGGCAGGTGGCCAACTCGATCGCGCAGAACCTGAACGGCTACAAGGTGATCGTGACCAAGAGCACGGTACCGATCGGCACCGGCCAGCTCATTTCGACCATCGTGCGCGAGGGCACCGGAGGGAACGGCCACTTCGCCGTGGTCTCCAATCCCGAGTTCCTGCGCGAAGGCTCGGCGATCGAGGACTTCCTGCGTCCGAACCGGGTAGTCATCGGCACCGAGGACCCGCAGGCGCTGCGCATCATGCTCGACATCTACTCGCCGCTGCGCAACGCCGGCGTGCCGTTCGTCACCACCGACGTCGAGAGCGCCGAGCTGATCAAGTACGCGTCGAACTCGTTCCTCGCCACCAAGATCTCGTTCATCAACGAGATGGCGGAGCTGTGCGAGGCCCTCGGCGCCGACGTCGAGGTGGTGGCGAAGGGGATGGGGCTCGACGCGCGCATCGGCAATCAGTTCCTGCACCCGGGACCCGGGTTCGGCGGCTCCTGCTTCCCCAAGGACACCCGCTCGGTGGCGCGGATCGCGCGCTCGAACGGCGGCGAGCTGCGCATCGTCGAGGCCGTGCTCGCGGTGAACGACCACACGCAGCGGCGCATGCTGAGCAAGGTCGAGTCGGCGTTCGGCCGGCTCGAGGGTGCTACCGCCGCGGTCCTCGGCCTGACCTTCAAGGCCGACACCGACGACGTCCGCGAGTCGCCCGCGCTCGCCATCGTCCGTCAGCTGCTCGCGAGCGGCTGCGCCGTGCGCGCCTACGACCCGGCGGCGATGGACGCCTGCAAGCCGCTGCTGCCCGAAGTGACCTTCTGCGCCAATCCGTACGAAGCGGCGGAGGGCGCCGACGGCGTCGTCATCGCCACCGAATGGAACCAGTTCCGCAAGCTCCAGTTCGACTCGCTCCGGAGCGCGCTGCGCCGGCCGCTGATCGTCGACCTGCGCAACCTCTACGATCCGGCGGAGGTGGCGGAAGCCGGCCTGCGGTACGTCTCGGTGGGACGGCCCACCGCCGAGCCCCGAACCGGACTCGCTCGCGACGAGCGATCGTCCGATGAACCAACACCGGTCGCGCCGACGGCGCGGCCGCGACGCGTGGAGTCCGCGTCGTGACCACTTCTCTCGTTACCGGCGGCGCCGGCTTCCTCGGCTCTCACCTGTGCGAACGTCTGCTCGCCGAGGGCCACCGCGTCGTGTGCGTCGACAACCTGGTCACCGGCCGCCTCGACAATATCCAGCGCCTGCTCGACGGCCCCGACTTCCGCTTCGTCCGCCACGACGTCAGCATGCCGTTGCACTTCGACGAGGCGATCACCAACGTGCTCCACTTCGCGTCGCCGGCAAGCCCGATCGACTACCTCGAGCTGCCGATCCAGACGCTCAAAGTGGGCTCGCTCGGCACCCACAACACGCTCGGCCTCGCCAAGCAGCACGGCGCCACCTACTTCCTGGCATCGACGTCGGAGGTCTACGGCGATCCGCAGATACATCCGCAGCCGGAGAGCTACTGGGGCCACGTCAACCCGATCGGACCGCGCGGCGTCTACGACGAAGCCAAGCGCTTCGCCGAGGCGATGGTGATGGCCTATCACCGGGTGCACGGTCTCGACACCCGGATCGTGCGCATCTTCAACACCTACGGGCCGCGGATGCGGCCGCGCGACGGCCGGGTCGTGCCCGCCTTCATCCAGCAGTCGCTCCTGGGCGAGCCCCTGACCGTATTCGGCAACGGCTCGCAGACCCGCTCGTTCTGCTACGTCGACGACCTGATCGAGGGCTTCTGGCGTCTGCTCCAGAGCGGCGAGCACTACCCGGTCAACATCGGCAACCCGCGTGAGATGACGATCCTCGAGTTCGCGCAGACGATCCGCGCGCTGGTGGGGTCGAGCTCGCCGATCGAGTTCCGCGAGCTGCCGACCGACGACCCCAAGACGCGACAGCCCGACATCACGCGCGCGAAGCGGATCCTGGGCTGGGAGCCGCGCGTCCCGCTCGAGGAAGGGTTGAGCCGGACCATCGACTACTTCCGGTCTCTGCTCCAGGCGGCGTAGCCGCGCCGTCCTCGGCGTCAAAGTCATCGCAAGCGGAGGCATGGTGAGTCACCATGCCCGCAGCTTGCGGCTACAATGCCCGTCATGAGCGACCCCAGGAAGAATCTCGAGTTCGCGCTGGAGAAGTATCCGCAGCGCACCCAGGTGGCGCCGATCGAGCAGCTGGTGATCGAGAGCGCTCGGCAGAACGCGAAGCGTCCGGCCTGGATCAAGGTGGCCGTTCCGGACGAGGTGGTCAAGGGACTGCGCGGCGGCAAGACCACCAGCGATCTCCTCCTCCTGGTCCAGATTCCACGCGACGTGCTCGACCGGGTCGACAGCCGCATCGTCCTCCCTGGTGAGGTGCGTCGCTAGGTGTCAGCTGTCGTCTCCTGCAGTCGCTGTCATCGCGAGGCGCCGGGGCTCGACCGGCGCCCGCCGCTGCCGGCTCCGCTCGCCGAACAAGTGGTCGCGCGGGTATGCGCGGAGTGTTGGAGCGAGTGGGAGAAGCAAGAGGTGATGGTGATCAACGAGCTGCGGCTCAACTTCATGGACCCCCGCTCCGCCGAGGTGCTGCACCAGAAGCTCCGCGAGTTCCTCGCGCTTCAGGGCGCCTAGCGTCGCCCCTCCGAATGCCACCGCTCCGTCGAGGCATCGTTCTCCGCTTTCTCCTCTTCGCCCTGATCGTGATCGGCGGCTTCCTCGCGTTGCGCAGCGACGCGGTGCGCTCGCAGCTCGAGCTCGAGACGCTCACCGCGACGCTCGAGCGCCTGCGCAGCGTCCCCCTGATCGCGCCGCTCTACGTGGCGGTGAGCGCCGTGCTGCTCGCGGTCGGCTTCCCGGCCACGGTGCTGGTCTTCGCCGGCGGCGCGGTGTTCGGATGGGGGCTCGGCTTCTTCCTCGCCTACGCAGCCACTCTCGGCGGCGCACTGCTGTCCTTCGTGCTCGCCCGCACGCTGGCGCGCGACCTCGTCGTGCACCTGCTGGGCAAGCGCCTGGAGCCGCTCGAGGCGATGCTCGATCGCCACGGGTTCTGGGCGTTGTTTCGGATGCGCTACGTGCCGGTGCCGTTCGCCGTCACCAACTACGGCGCCTCCCTCGCCGGCCTGGCCTTCTCGACCTATGCCTGGTCCACCGCGGCGGCGCTGGTACCGGTCACCTTCCTCTACACCTACTTCGCCTCGTCGCTGATCGGCGTCGCCGCCACCGATCGCGCCGGGGTGCTGCGCAACCTGTTGTTGGCGACGCTGGGCGTGCTCGCGTTGTCGTTCCTGCCGCCGCGGATCAGCGCTTGGCGGCGTAGGCGGGCGCAGAGGCTTGCAGCAGCGCTCGCTCCACCTCCGCCTGATCGATGAGCAGGGTCTTCTTCACCCCCGCGCTCGCCTGCGGCGGATCGAACTCGTAGTCGCGGATCACGCGCCGGAAGACTTCCTTGAGCGCGCGCGCTCCGAGGCGCGGCTGGCGAGCCGCCTCCTCCGCCACCCGCCGCACCGCCGACGGCGACATCGCGAGCTCGATGCCCTGGCTCGCGAAGTAGTCGCACGCCTGGCGGTAGCCGGAATCGCGGTTGTCGAGAAAGATGCGGACCAGCTCGTCGGGGCCGAGGTCGCGCAGCAGCACGACGGCGTCGAACCGCGACAGGAACTGCGGGCTCATGCCGTAGTCGAAGAGGTCTTCGGCGCGCAGCCAGTCGCGCAGCTTGAAGGGAGTCTCCTCGTGCACCTTGCCGCCGTCGACCACCGTCACCGGCTGCAGCGCGCCGCGATCGGTGCCCACCGTGATGCGATCGTAGACGGCGTCGTAAAGGCCTTCGAAGGCGCCGCCGGCGACGAACAGCAACCCGCTCGAGTCGATCTCCGCCGTGCCGCCGCCGGCCCACTCCGGCAAAGTAACCGCAACAGCTTCGTTCTCGATCAGTGTGAGCAGCGCTTCCTGCGCGCGGATACCGGTGGTGTTGGGGCGGTCGCCCACGATGCTGCGGATCTTGTCCACCTCGTCGACGAAGACCAGGCCGCGCGACGCCCGATCGAGCAGAGTCTCGACCGGCGTCGCGGCTCCGAGCTGCTGGCGCGCCCGCTCGAGTAGCCGCAGGATCAGCTTCTCGCCGGGGCTTCCCAGCTCGGCGTCCTCGCCCAGCACGTTGGCGTGGATGCGTATCACGGTCGATCGCGTCACCAGCACGGGATCCGAGCGCAGGTAGTCCTCGACCGCGCGCATCAGCGTGGTCTTGCCCGAGCCCGAGGAGCCGATCAGGAGGATGTTGCCGACGCGCAGACCGGCGACCTTCTTCGCCAGCGCGACCGCCATCTCGCGCACCGCCTCCTCCTGGCCGATCACCCGCGCCTCGATCTGGCGCGCGATCTCGATCGGGGAGGGAGCACCGGTGGACAACGCGGCGAATTGTACTCGCTCCGGGCGTGGTGATTACCACGCCCTACGCTCGCATGACATGGCGCCGAGGACGGCGCGGGCTCCGGGCGTGGTGATTACCACGCCC
>DATAFT010000476.1:0-16596 GCA_036257295.1 Thermoanaerobaculia bacterium | reverse complement strand
CGGCGCCAACTCGATCATGATCGGCTCGCTGTTCGCCGGCACCGAGGAGAGCCCCGGCGAGACCATCCTCTACCAGGGCCGCACCTACAAGGCGCACCGCGGCATGGGCTCGCTCTCGGCGATGCAGAAGGGCAGCGCCGAGCGCTACTTCCAGGAAGAGACCGCCGGCCTCCAGAAGATGGTGCCGGAGGGGATCGAGGGCATGGTCCCCTACAAGGGCAGTCTCCACCAGATGGTGGCTCAGCTCACCGGTGGCCTGCGCCAGGGCCTCGGCCTCGCGGGTTGCGCCGGCGTCAAGGACCTGCGCGACCGCATGCCGCTGGTGCGGGTCACCGACGCGGGGCATCGCGAGAGCCATGCCCACGACGTGGTGATCACCAAGGAAGCCCCCAACTACTGGGTCGAGCGCTAACTGTCGGCTGCGGAGCGACGCCCTCTACCAAGAAACGCGACGTACCGGGCGAGGCTCGGTCCGCGTCAGCTCTGCGTAGAGCTTGAGATGAGCGTCGGTCACGACGCCGATGGTGAAGCGGCGCTCGAACTCCTGACGCGCCGCCTTCCCCATCCGCCGCCGCGCGTCGATGTCCTCGATCACGCGCTCGATCGCGGCGGCGAGAGCAGCGGCGTCCTCCGGATCCACCAACAGGCCGGTCGCTCCGTGGTCGACCGCTTCCGGCACTCCGGCCACCCGCGTCGCCACCACCGGCAGGCCGGCCGCCATCGCCTCGACGATGGTGACGGGGAAGCCTTCGTAGATCGACGGCAGGCACAGCACCGCCGCTTGTCGATAGCGCTCGGCGATCGCCTCGCGCGACAGCGCGCCGGCGAATTCGACGCGTCCACGCAGGTCGCTCTTCGCGGCGCGACGCCGGAGGGCTTCGGCCTGCTCGCCGTCGCCGGCGACGACCAGCCGCAGGTCCGGGCGTCGCGCGCCGATCGAGGCCATCGCCTCGAGCAGCACGGCGACCGCCTTGCGGGTCCGCAGCCTTCCCACGTAGAGCACGGTCGACTCGGTCTCGATCGATCGGACGGCATCGTTCGGCGGCAACGACGGCGCCAGGACCCCATTGGGGATGACCGCCCGCACCGTGCAGCGATAGTCGCGCGCGAGCTCGAGCGCGGTGGTCCGGCTGGGGGCGACCACCGCGTCGGCGAGCCGCGCGGTCACCTGCCCGAGACCCGCCAGGATAGGCGCGCGCAGCCAGGCGAACACCCACTCCGAGACGGTAGGCCGCGAGACCGTCATGCCGCGATCGCGCACCGGCCGCACCGCCCACCGCTCCTCGCGATACGAGACCTGCAGCGTGGCCACGATCCTGGCTCGGCCGAGTGGTCGTCCCAGCTTGCGCGCCGCGCGGATGGCGAGAACGAGCAGCGCGCCGTCGGACTCGTGCACGTGCACGATCGCCGGTGGATCGCTTCTGAACCGCCGCCCGAACGCCCTCGATACGTGGAAGGGAAAGAGCAGCTTCCTTCCCGGCACTCCGATGACCGCGGGATCGTCGATCGTCTCGTCGGCGCGGGTGAGGACCCGGACGTCGTGGCCCCGCCGCTCCGCTTCGCGCTTGAGCTCGAAGACCAACGCACCCACGCCCGAGATGTCGCGCGGCGGGTAGGTGTTGCTGACCAGCAGCAGCTTCATCCTCGATCGCTCGCCGCTCTGATAGGTTCGCTGCCCGCGCGACGCGCCGGCCACTCCCACCCCAACCGGGAATGGGCCAGCGCGCCGCTCTCCGACGTGCGATCGTGACCCCGCAAACGCCTCAGGTTCGAGACGACGCCTTCTCGTCCCGATCCGCGGCAGCGCCGGTGACTGCCGGCCGTGCCGCGCGAGTCAGGCCCGCGCTGTCGGTGCTCGTCGGCGGCGGCTACGGCGCCCTGGTTTTCGGCGGCGCCGTGTCGCTTCTTCACGTGCTGCACAACCGCCTCGAGGGCGTGCGCGATGCGCTCGCTATCTGGGGGTTCTTCGCTCTGCTGTGGGGAGTGGCGGCGGCGGGTGCCACCGCGATCGGGCTGCTCGTTCACCGAGTGATCGCGCGCGATCGTAGCAGACGCGCGGGCGATCCAGGCGCAGCACTCTCCCCCGGCCTGGCCTGGGGCCTGTCCTTGTTTCACATCGCCTTCTTCGTGCCGTTCGTCATCTACGGGCGGACCTACGACGAAGCCGCGTTCGCCGGACCGCCGCGCACGGCGTCCGGCATGCTCGCGTTGCTGGCGGCGGCAGGCGTCGTGGTCGCCGCGGCGGTATGTCTGCTGTCCGGCCCGATCGCGCGTTGGCTGACGTCGCTCGCGGCGCGCGGCGCGCTACGTCGCGCGGCGCTCACAGCCGTGGCCGCTTCGGCGGTGATCAACGTCGCCGCTGCCGTGGTCTTCGCTGTCCTGCCGGACGCCGCGGCTCCGGCTCCCAGCTCGTTTCGTCCGCTGCGCGCGCCGGACCGCGCCGGAAAGAAGCTCGTCCTGGTCGGCCTCGACGGCGCCGACTGGCGCGTCCTGCGGCCCCTGGCCGAGCGCGGCGAGACGCCGACGCTGGCCCGGCTCATGAAAGAAGGCGCCTGGGGGCCACTGCGCAGTCTTCCCGGGTACAACTCGGCAGCGATCTGGGCGTCCATCTTCACCGGCAAGGCGCCGCACCAGCACCAGGTGCTCGACTTCTATCGCACCCGGCTGCCCGGCACGACCGGCCCCGGCATCTTTTCCGTGCATCGCACCTTCTTCATCGAGATCGCTGACCTGCTCGCCAAGCAACACCTGGTGTCGAGGCGCACCGTCGATCGATCGTTCCTACGAGCGCGGCCGCTCTGGGAGATTCTCGACGATCTCGGCGCGCGGGTGGGAGTGGTCGACGGCTATCAGATCTCGGTGCCGGCGCGGCCACTCGAGACGGCGGGCGGCTTCTTCTTTTCGTACGCGCTCAACCCGGTCTCCAGGCAGCCGGGCTTCGACCCCAACGCGATCGCCCCGGACCGCCTCCCGCTGCTGATCCAGCCGCCGGAGGCGCTTCGCTTCTACGTTCCCCACGCTGCCCTACCCGACTTCGACTGGCAGGCGGCGACGCTGCTCGACGTCCTCGTGGCGCAGGAGCAGCCCGAGTTCATCAACATCTACGCGCACCAGCCCGACGCGGTGCAGCACGACCGCTGGAAGTGGTTCGAGCCGGAGCTCTTCTTGCGAGTCGATCCCGCGGACGTCGAACGCTGGGGCGATGCCATTCCCGAACGCTACCGCGCCATCGATCGCTTTCTCGCCGCGTTGATCGCGCGCCTCGATCCGGGCACCACGTTGATGGTGGTATCGGACCACGGTCACAGTCCCACGTTGATCGACCGCCTGTACAGCCAACATCGTCACGGCCCGCCCGGGATCGTGCTGCTGTGGGGTGACGCGGTGAAACCCGGGCTCGAGCTCGGCGATGCCGGCGTATTGGACGTCACGCCCACCGTCCTCCATCTCCTCGGCTATCCGCAGGCCGCCGACATGCCGGGGCGCGTGCTGCGCGAGGCCTTCGAGGCGAGCTCGGCCGCCGCCGCAGCGCCGCGCACCATCGAGAGCTACGACGCGTTCGGAGCCGCGCGCTTCATCGGAAGCGCCGGACCCGATCTGAGCGCCGAGGAGATCGAGCGCCTGCGCGCGCTCGGCTACCTGTAGGCGCGTGGGCCCGGAGTGAGCATGATCTCGTTGAACGCTTCCAGCGTCGGCGGCGACGGCTCGACGCGCAGCTCGTGCATCAACACCTCGCGCAGACGCTGGTACTGGCGGTTGACCAGGTCGCGCCGGCCGCGCGCGGCGTAGATGCGCATGATCGCCACGTGCACCGCCTCCTCGAGTGGATCTTCGAGCAGCAACGTGCGATAGGCGTCCTCGGCCTCGGTCAACCGGCCCTGCTGCGCCTTGAGATCGCCGAGGCGCCGCAGCAGATCGGTGAATCGCAACTGCAGCTCGTCGCGCTGCGCCTGCACCCAGCGCTCGCTCCAGCCCTGGAGGAAGGCTCCCTGGTACAGCCGCCAGGCCGCCTCCCAGCTCGCCTCCGTCTCCTCGACACGCCCGCGCGCCAGGTGCCGCGCGCCGTCCTCGATCCGTTCGAGGAATAGCCGCACGTCGACTTCCCAGTGCAGCGTCGGGTCGAGCGAGTAGACACCGTCGCGCAGCAGCACCACGCCCCCGGCGCCGCCGCCGGGCCAGACGCTGCGCCGCAGCCACGACACCGCCGGGTGCAGGTTGCGGCGGACGGCATCTTCGCTCGACTCCGGCCACAGGATGCTCACGATCTCTTCGCGCGAGGCCTGCAGGTCGGGAGCCGACGCCAGGTACGCCAGGATCCGCAGCGGGCGCTTGAAGCTCCACGCCACCGGAACCATGCCGTCCGCTGCGCGCCGCTCGACGCGCGGCACGCCGAGGAGGCCGATCCGAACGTCGGCCAGGATCTCGCTTCGCTCCTCGCGCCAGTTGCGATACCTCGACGGAGGCGTCTTCGGAGGCGTCGCGTCCCCCCACCCGGCGCCCGTCGCGCGCGACGGCGCCGCGCCGCGTCCCTGCCCGCCGGCACGCCGCCGCTCGGTCTCGAAGTACTCGCTGAGCGCGCGTGGCAGGCGAAGCCGGTCGCCGTCCATTCTCGGCAATCCGATTCGCTCGGTCATCGAGCGCAGCAAGAACTCACGCCGGTCACGGCCCGCGTCTGGCCCATCCCCGGTTGGGGCGGGGGGGGCTTCCGCTTCGATCAGCGCCCGCCACTGCATCGGCCCGCGGCGTGCCAACTCTCGCGCGAGCTCCGCCTCCTCGGTGGTGAAGGCAGCCACCACCCGCTCGCGCACGAAGTCGGCGACCGCCTCGAATCCGAAGCGCTCTTCGTCGTCGAACGGTCCGCCGGCGGTGGTCGGATCGCGAGCCCACAGCGAGAGTGGGAAGTACCAACCGTCGCTCCGGTCGCGCAGCCACTCGCACTCGCCGGCCGAGAGCTGCCGACCCGACGCGCCGCGCCACAGCTCGCCGATCTCGTCGGGTCGCAGCAGCATCTGGTCGGGAGCCGACGCCAAGCAGTCGCGGCCCAAATCGAGACGGCGCTCGGCTGCCACCAATAACCGCTGTCCTGGATGAAGCAGCGACGCCGCTCTCGCGATCGCGCTTTCCCTCGCGTCGTCGCACACGAGCAGCGCTGCCCGGCGCGACCCCTTGCCGGCCAGACGCTCCTCGAGGTCGTCCGCTGCGCGCAGCCAAGCGGACGGCAGGTACTCCGCCCGGGCCTCGTCCTCGAGCAGCGCGGCGAGGATCGCGCGCTTACCGGTGCCCGGCCATCCCCAGAGCTGGACGACCGGCGCGTCGAACGCGCCCAGCAGCGCTCGAACACGCGCGTAGTGCGGCGGCCGTTCGAGCAGATCGCCGCTCACGCCTCTAGGCGACCGATCCGGTCCGCCGGATCGGATCGCCCAATGTGATTGCTAGCAGGGCGCTGACACATTGCCTTTTCTCAGCGCCCTGCTAGCTGGTCTCGCGCAGGCGCTCGCGAACGATCTTCATGTCCTCCCAGGTGGGGCGCTTGAGGTTGGCGTCGCGCAGCAGCGCCGCCGGATGGTAGGTCACGCGCACCGGCACGCCGGCGACCTCCCACCACGTTCCGCGCAGCCGGCCCACGGGATAGTCGTTGCCCAGCAGCGTCTGCGCCGCGACTCGGCCCAACGCCACGATCACGCGCGGCTGCACCAGCGCGATCTGCTGCTCGAGGTACGGCCGGCACGCTGCCACTTCCTCCGGCCGCGGATCGCGATTCTGCGGCGGCCGGCACTTGACGATGTTCGCGATGTAGACCTGGTCGCGCGAGCGCTCGATCGCGAGCAGGATCTTCGTCAGCAGCTCGCCGGCGGGACCGACGAACGGCAGGCCCTGGCGATCTTCCTGTGCGCCCGGGCCTTCGCCGATGAGCATCAGATCGGCGTTGGGATCGCCGGACGCGAACACCACGTTGGTGCGGCCGCGCGAGAGCTCGCAGCGCTCGCAGCCGTTGGCTTCGGCGGCGACCAGGGCGAGAGCCTGCGCGCGCTCGTCGGCGGAGCGACTGTCGAAGGATGGTGGCGCCACCGGGGCCGCCGCCGTCGCGGCCGCCGTCAGCGCCGCAGGTGTCGGTTGGGATGCCATCGCCGCAACGGCCTCGACCGCACCATCCCCCGCGTCGACTCCCGCCTCACGCCGATAGAGCACGTCCCACTCGAGCTCGTGCAGATAGCGCAGCGCGTCGCTCAGCGCGCCGGCTCCGACCTCGGTTAGCCTTCCCGTCGAGTCCGCCATGCAGCACCTCGTGGCGCGAATCCTACGACGTTGGCGCGCCGGAGCGCGCGCCGTCTTCGGCGCCGAAGGGTCGAGAGGAAGGGCATGGTAAGAACCATTCCCTTTCCTCAGCGCGCCCGCGATTGCTTCTGCCGCAAGCTGGGAGCGAAGAGGTCGAGCAGCCCGCGCGCGATCACCGACTTCGGCGCGCGCTCGAGCCGTACCGGCGCGCCGTCGCGGCGATAGACCACCACCTCGTTGTGCTCGCTGGCGAAGCCGATGTCGGAGCGTGAGACGTCGTTCGCAACCAGGAAGTCGACTCGCTTGCGCGCCAGCTTGGCGGTGGCGTTGGCCTCGACGTCGTCGGTCTCCGCCGCGAAGCCGACGCGCACCGCCGCCGGCGCTCGCTGGGCGAGACCGGCGAGCAGATCGGGGTTCTCGGCCAGCGCGATCTGACGCAGTCCTTCCTCTTTCTTGATCTTGCGCGGCGCCGTCTGGGCGGGACGATAGTCGGCGACCGCCGCCGCCATGATCACGAGATCGGCGCTGGGCGCCACCTGCGCCAGAACCTCTCCCATCTCGCGAGCGCTCTCGACGTCGTGGCGCTCGACGCCGGGGGGGGTGGCGAGCGCGACCGGCCCGGCGACCAGGATCGATCGGGCGCCACGCCGAGCGGCCTCGGCGGCGAGCGCGAAACCCATCTTGCCGCTCGAGCGGTTGGCGAGGAAGCGCACCGCGTCGACCGCTTCCCAGGTCGGTCCGGCGCTCACCACCACGGTGCGCCCGCGCAGGTCGGCGCCGGCGCCATCCGCCGCGAGCGAGTCGATGGCCGCGACGATCTCCTCCGGCTCGACCATCCGCCCCCAGCCCATCTCGCCCGATGCGAGGCTGCCTTCGACCGGGCCGACGACGACGGCGCCGCGCTCGCGCAGCAGCCGCACGTGCTCCTGCACCGTCGGTTTCGACCACATGCCCGGATGCATCGCCGGCGCCACCACCAGCGTGCCCTCGTGCGCGATCACGGTGGTGGTGAGGAAGCCGTCACCCAGACCCAGCGCGAGGCGCGCCAGGATGTCGGCGGTGGCGGGCGCGATGCAGATCACGTCCGCCCACTGGGCAGCCACGATGTGCTGCTCTTCACCCGAGCCGTCGGGACGCAGATAGTCGTCGGTATAGACGCGGTGCTGGGAGAGCACCTCGAGCGTGAGCGGAGCGACGAAGCTCTCGGCCGCGCGGGTCAACGCGCAACGGACGTCGTGTCCACGATCGCGAAGGCGGCGCACCAGGGCGGGCGTCTTGAAAGCGGCGATGCCGCCGGAGACACCGACCAGGATGCGCATAGACGCCGAATCTACGCTTTCTCGCCCTCGACCACCTCGGCGCTGGGCGTCTCGGCGGTCACTTCACCGACGGGCTCCGGAGCGGGCGGCGGACCGTAGTCCCAGGCCACCGCGTCGGCGAGGATCTCGTCCATCGCTCCGCGCGCCACCTTGGGGGTCCGGTAGTGCAGCTTGGGACGCGCGCCGCGCATCACCTGCTCCGCGCGCCGCGCCGCGAGCAGGATGAATCGGAACTTGCTATCGACCTTGCTGTCTTCGAAATTCTCCATGAAGCACTCCTCGCTCGGGGGCGCGCGGTGTCGCGCCGGGTCGCGATCAGGTATGACTCTGCTTAGGTTCGAATCCCTCGAGCACGACCGCGACCTGGTCGCGCATCCGACCCGTACGGTGTCGTTTTTCCAGGATTATCGAGGCGAGCACACGACTCGCCGCGTTGATGTCGTGGTTGATAATAACATACTC
Organism: Thermoanaerobaculia bacterium; assembly: GCA_036257295.1. Taxonomy (GTDB): domain Bacteria; phylum Acidobacteriota; class Thermoanaerobaculia; order Multivoradales; family Multivoraceae; genus DATAFT01. The sequence continues at coordinate 8,539 of DATAFT010000476.1, read as the reverse complement.
ATAATTGCCGAAAGACTCGATCTCCTGGAGCGCGACGGTGAGTCGTCGCCCGATGACCTCCTCTCGATCGAGGTTCCGCGCCAGCAATCTCTTCCGCAGCTCCTGGTAGGTCGGGGGCAGCACGAAGACCCCATGGACGTCGCTCGGCGACAGGCCCGACCTGCGATCGTCGAGCACCTGCCGGGCTCCCTGGACGTCGATGTCGAGCAGCACGTCGATGCCGCTGGCGAGCCGGGGCATCACCTCGTCGAGCGACGTGCCGTACTGATGATCGTGCACGCGCGCCCACTCCAGGAAGCGGCCGGACTCGACCATCTGGTCGAACGCGTCGCGCGTGACGAAGTGATAGTCACCGCCGTCGATTTCTCCCGATCGCGGCGCGCGCGTGGTGTGGCTGACCGAGAACGCCAGCCGATCGAGCTCCCTGCCGTCGAGCAGCCGGCGGATGAGGCTGGTCTTGCCGCAGCCCGAAGGGCCGGACAGGATGAAGAGCTCGCCCCTACTCGACATTCTGCACCTGCTCGCGCAGCTGCTCGCACACCAGGCGCGCCTCGATCACGGTCCGACTCATCTCCAGATCGCGGCACTTGGCGCCGATGGTCGAGATCTCGCGCAGCATCTCCTGCAGCAGGACGTCGAGGCGACGGCCGGCCGGCGGCGGCCCCGCGAACACACCCTCGCCGTGATCGAGGTGAGCGCGGAGGCGCTCGAGCTCCTCGTTGACGTCACTCTTGTCGACCAGCAGCGCGATCTCCTGCTCGATGCGCTGGCGATCGGGGAGCGCATCGCCGAGCAGCGAGCGCAGCCGTTCTTCGAGCAGCCGCTGGTAGTGCCGCGTCACGTCGTCGCGGCGCTCGGCCAACCCCGCCACCAGCTCGCGGACGCGCTGGAGCCCGCGGCGCAGCTCGTCCTCGATACTCGCTCCTTCGATCCGTCGCGTCTCCAGCAGGCGGTCGATGGCGCCGCCGGCAACCCGTCGCAGCAGCGCCTGATCCTCCTCCGACCACGACGCCTCGGCCCCCGCCACGCGCACCAGACCAGGCACGCGCAGCAGATCTCCCGGTCCGAGCGGACCCTCGGCCAGGCCCTGGCTCCGCAGCTCCGCCGCGAGCCGGCCCAGCGCGGCCGCCAGCCCTCGATCGATCTCGGCGGTCTGCTCGGGGGCGCTCACCGGCTCCGCGTTCACCGCCATCTCCACGCGTCCGCGGTGCAGTCGCTCCTTGAGCATCGCGCGCAGCTCTGGCTCCGAAGCGCGGCAGACCTCCTTCAGGCGCAGCACCAGGTCGAGCCCGCGGTGGTTCACCGATCGCAGCTCGACGGTCACGCGATAGCGACCGTTCTCGCCGCTCACGGTGCCGAAGCCGGTCATGCTCGCGATCACCCCGCCCGTCGCCGCCGCGCGGCCCCCAGCGTTTCGGTTCATGCCGCCTCCGCTCCCGCGACGCTGCGCAGCACCGCTGCGACCTCCTCGGCGGCCCGGCGGCTCGCGCCGCCTTCTCCCAACCGCTCGCGCAGCGGCTGGAGAGCTCGCCGCATCGAGACCAGCGCGGCGCGATCGCCCAGCAGGCGCTCGACCACGGAGCGGATACGCTCGGGGTTGACGTCGTCCTGCACCAGCTCGGGCGCGACCTCGCGGCCCAGCACCAGGTTGACCAGGCCGATGTGCGGCACGCGCAGGAGCGCGCGACCCAGCAGCGAGGTGAAGAAGGAGACCCGGTAGAGCACGATCATCGGCGTGCCGATCAGCCCCACCTCGAGCGTCGCCGTCCCGGAGGCGCACAGCGCGAGGTGACAGCGAGCGAGCGCCGCCAGCCGGCCCTGTGACACCCGCTCGATCGGCAGCGTGGTCCCCGCCAGCATCTCGTCGAGGAGTGCTCGGGGAAGCGTCGGTGCTTCGAGCAGCACCACTTCGATCGGCCGCTCGCGCTGCACCGCCTCGAGCGCGCGCAGCATCGCCCCCAGCAGCGACTTCACCTCGTTCTGGCGCGACCCCGGCAACAGCGCGATGCGCGGACGGCGCTCCTCCACCTCGTCCAGGACGTGATCGAGCTGCGGAACCTCGTCCACCAGCGGATGTCCGACGTGGCGGACCGGCACGCCGTGCCGGCGGTAGAAATCCACCTCGAACCCGAAGAGGACCAGCATCTTGCAGACCCGGCGCGCGATCGACTTCACCCGACCCTGACGCCATGCCCAGATCTGCGGGCTCACGTAGTAGACGACGGGAACGCCGAGCTTCCGCAGCCGCCGGGCCAGGCGCAGGTTGAACCCGGGCGAGTCGATCAACAAGGCCGCTGCGGGCCGCCGCCGCTCGGTCTCTTCCAGCAGGTCGCGGAAGATCCGGCGCGCCTTGGCGATCACGCCCAGCACCTCGGTGAAGCCCACCACCGCGATGTCGCGGCTGTGGGCGACGCTGTCGAAACGGTGGCGCTGTAGCTCGTCGCCGCCGAGACCGAAGCATTCGAGGTCCGGCACCATCCGCTCGAGCTCGGCGATGAGCCGCGCCCCGTGCAGGTCGCCGGACGCCTCGCCGGCCACCACCAGGAGCCCAGTGCGGCGTCCGGCACCGTCGCCAGAGCGCGTCGGCTTCATGGAATCGGCTGCGGCGGTCCGGCGGGGAACGGATACATCAGCCACGCGAGCGCGATCGCGCCGACGACGAGGCCGAGGAAGAGCTGAAGGAAGAGCTTCCACTGGTCGCGCCGCTCGCGGCGCCACAACAGCGCGAAGAACGCGGAGAGCAGCAGCGCGTACGCCACCATGAGGTTGAAGTGGCTCATTCCTTGTCGCCGCGCGCGATGTCCCAGGTGTCGAGGATGAGCAGGATGTTCATGAGGCCGGCGGTGAGGACGAACGCCTTGCCGTACTCGTAACCGGCGGCGTCGATGTTGCCGGTGTAACCCAGGCCGTAGAGCAGGAAGTAAGGCAATCCCATCCCGGCGCACGCCAGCGTGGCGAGAGTGTCGAGCGGCTGGCCGATGCTGCGGTAGAGCTCACCCTGGAGCGCGCAGCCCAGGCCGATGGTCGCGAGCACGATCAGGAGGAATCCGACGCCGCGGCCTCGCCTGCCCAGAAAGACGTGGCCGGCACCAGGAACGAGCCACGCCAGCGCCACCGCCAGATAGGTCATCGCTGGCGAGACGGCGGCGGCCGGCTGCCGCAGCTCCCGATTGGAAGAATCCACCTACTGCCGACTTCCGGGCTCTTCGTCGCCGTTGAGCAGCTCGCGCAGCTCCTTGCCCGGCTTGAAGTACGGAATGCTCTTCGACGGCACGTCGACGCGGGCGCCCGTCTTCGGGTTGCGACCGGTGCGCGAGCCTCGCTGCCGGATCCGGAAGCTGCCGAAGCCTCGCAGCTCGATCTTCTCGCCCTCCTTCAGCGAGTCGACGATGCTGTCGAACACCGTGTTGACCATGATCTCGGCGTGCTTCTTGGTGAGCTGGGTGGTCCGAGCCACCTGATCGACCAACTCCGCTTTCGTCATGCCACCGCGCATCGCAACCTCACTCCTTCCAGCACCGGGCGATCGCTACGACTCGTCGTCCTCCTCGTCGGAGTCGTCCCCGTCGGCGTCGTCCTCGTCGGACTCGTCTTCGTCGGAGTCGTCCTCGTCGGAGTCGTCTGCGTCCTCGTCGCTCTCCGCCCGAGCCTTCTTGCCCTTCTTGCCGCCCTCGGGGGCAGACGAGGGGCCAGCCTCGGCCTCGGTCGACGCCGACGCGACGCCCGCTTCGCCTTCGGCCGCGCCGGCGATCTTGCCCTGCTTCTCCTGGTACGACTGCTCGAGCAGCTTCGCCTCCTCACGATTGAGGGGCGTGACGCCGCGCATGGTCAGGCCGACCTTGTGCTCCTGATCGTCGATCCGGAGGATGCGGGCCCGCACCCACTGGCCGACCACGAAGTGGTCCTCCAGGCGACCGCCCGGGGTGTCCACCTCGGAGACGTGCACCAAGCCCTCGAGCCCCTCGTAGATGTCGACGAAGAGACCGAAGTCGGTGATGTTGACGACGCGGCCCTCGACGGTGTCGCCGGCCATGTGGTTGTCGACGAAGTCCTGCCACTCGTTGGGCAGGAACTCCTTGATCGAGAGCGACACGCGCTGGTTGTCGACGTCGATCGCGGTGATGCGCGCCTGCACCCGGTCGCCCTTCTTGAGCACTTCACTGGGATGCTTGATGCGCTTGGTCCAGCTCATGTCGGAGACGTGGATGAGGCCGTCGATCTCCTCGGTGATCTCGACGAAGGCGCCGAACTCGGTGAGGTTGCGGACGGTGCCCTCGATCACGGTGCCGACCGGATGGGAGTTCTGCAGGTCCTCCCACGGGTTCATTTCGGTTTGGCGCAACGAGAGCGAGATGCGGCGGTTGCCCATGTCGAGCTCGGAGACGATGGCTTCGACGTCCTGGCCGACCGCGAGCACCTTCGACGGGTTGACCGCCTTCTTGGTCCACGACATCTCGCTGACGTGGATCAGGCCCTCGACGCCCTCTTCCAACTCGACGAAGGCGCCGTAGTCGACGATCGAGACCACCTTGCCGCGCACGCGCGCGCCCAGCGGGTACTTCTTGTCGACCAGCGTCCAGGGATCTTCCTGGCGCTGCTTGTAACCGAGCGAGACGCGCTCGGTGTCGGGGTCGAACTTGAGGACCACCACCTCCGCCTCGTCGCCCACCGAGAAGTGCTCGGAGGGATGGCTGACCCGGCCCCAGGAGATGTCGGTGATGTGGAGCAGGCCGTCGATGCCGCCCAGGTCGATGAACACACCGTAGTCGGTGATGTTCTTGACCGTGCCCTTCATCACCACGCCTTCCTTGAGCTTCTTGAGGGTCTCCCCCTTCTTCTTCTCGTACTCCTTCTCGAGCACGGCCTTGCGCGACAGCACGATGTTGTTGCGACGGCGGTCGAGGCTGATGACCTTGAACTCGAGGTCCTCGCCACGGAAGCTCTCGAGGTTCTTGACCGGCTTGATGTCGACCAGCGAGCCGGGGAGGAACGCGCGCAGCCCGACGTCGACGGTGAGGCCGCCCTTGATGCGCTCGACCACGCGGCCGGTGATGACCTTGCCGTCGCGGTAGGCCTCCTCCACCGTGTTCCAGATCCGCATCCGCTCGGCCTTCTGCTTGGAAAGCATGATGTGGCCGTCTTGGTCCTCGGTCTGCTCGAGGAGGACCTCGACCGTGTCGCCGATGTTGACCGCGACCTTGCCGTCACGGTCGCGGAACTCGTCGATCGAGATCAGGCCTTCGGACTTGAAGCCGATGTCGACGATCACGTCGGAGCCGGTGACGTGGATCACCCGGCCGTTGACGATCTCGCCCTCGGCCAGATTGCGCATGCTGTCGTCGTAGAGCGCCGCCAGCTCTTCGTAGGAAAGTTTGTCGCCCTCGCTCTTCACCGCAGCGGACGATGCGGCCGTCCGCTTCTCTTGACTCGAATCCATGAAACGCGTGCCTCCTCGATTCTCAGGGATGTCTCTGCGCCAAGAGGACTGCGCCGCGAGGCGAAGAGCAGGGGGGCGGTGCGACGTGAGCCCGAAAAACCCCTAAGTCGCACGATGCCAGAAGGATCAGTATAGGTGCGCAGTCGGGCTACTGTCAACCGACGAGGACGCCTGTTGGGCCGACCGCAGGAAGGACCGGCCGCGGTGCCGAGGGCGGCCAAACACGGTTGGGGACCGCCGAGTATCCTCTGCTCGAAACCCCTGCATTCGAGTCGCTTATGCGCACCATCACGATCCGAGGCGCCCGGGCGAACAACCTCAAGGGCTTCGACCTCTCCCTCCCCAAGAACAAGGTCATCGTCGCGACCGGAGTGAGCGGGTCCGGCAAGTCCAGCCTGGTGTTCGACATCCTCTTCGAGGAAGGGCGCAGGCAGTACCTGCGGTCATTGGGGCTTCTGGTCGGCCTCGACGACGAGCAGGACTTCGACACGATTACAGGCCTGGCACCGACGATCGCCGTCCAGCAGAGCATCATCCGCCAGAGCAACCCGCGCTCGACCGTGGGGTCGCGCACTCAGATCCTCGGCCTGCTCGCGGTGCTGTATGCCGCAGAGGGCCGCATCACCTGCTCCTCCTGCGGGACGCCCGTCGCTCAGGACCTGACCTGCCCCGCCTGTGGCAACACCGAGGAGCGCCTGAGCACGCGCTCCTTCTCGTACAACGCGCCGGACGGGATGTGCATCAAGTGCTCCGGCCGGGGGGGCTACCACGAGATCGACCTGGACCGGCTGGTTCCAGATGACCGCACGACGCTCGGGGAGGTCTTCGAGTCCGCGGGGATGACGGCCGGCTACGCGAGACTCCTGCGCAGGCACTTCGGCGATCACCTGGACACGCCGTTCTCACGGCTTCCGGACGAGGTGAGGGAGGAAGCCATCCATGGCCACTACACGGACGGCAACTCCCTGAAGCGCAGTTACTGCCTGACCAGGATTTTCGAAGGCCGCCTCCTCAAGCATGGCCACGATCCGAGCGGTATCTACACACCCACCGCATGCTCGGACTGCCACGGGTTCCGCGTGGGCGAGGAGGCACGCCGCGTCCTGCTCGACGGCCGCCACATCGGGGAGCTCGCCACCATGACCCTGGCCGAGGCGAGGGCCTTCCTCGAGAGGGTGGCGGCGGCGGGGTCGCTGACGCTGTTCGGATCGAACCTGATCGAGGAGATCAACCGCAGGATGGCCGCCCTGATCGCGTCCCGACTCGGCCATCTGTCGCTCTACCGGGAGATGCCCACGTTGAGCGGAGGGGAGGTCCAGCGCCTCTTCCTGAGCTCCCACCTCGACTCGGGGATGGATTCGCTGATCTACATCCTCGACGAGCCGACGGTGGGGCTGCACGAGTCCGAGAAGGAGGAGCTGCTGCGCTCGGTCACCGCGTTGAAGGAGCTGGGCAACACGGTCATCGTCGTGGAGCACGATCGCAACACCATCGAGATGGCCGACCACGTCGTCGACATCGGGCCGGGTGCCGGCGTCGATGGAGGACGGGTCGTCTATCAAGGCGATCTCGCGGGCCTGCTCGCGTGCGACGACTCGACTACCGGACGCTATCTGTCCGGCAGGGCCAGGATGCCGCTCCGGCGTCTCGATCGTGGAATCGTCGGTTCCGAGCGCGGTCGCGGTCCGACGCTGAAGAGCGCCACGCCCCGCTTGACCCTCCGAAATGCCAGGACGCACAACCTGAAGGACGTGACCGTGTCCATTCCCCTCGGAGTCCTCGTCGGCGTCGCGGGCGTCTCCGGGAGTGGCAAGAGCTCGCTCATCTCGAACACGCTGGTCCCCCTGCTGAGCGCTCACTTCCGCGACCAAGCAGACCTCGGCGCCGCCCGCTGGGACGACGACGCTGACGTCGACGAGGCTCCGGCGCTGGTCCAGACTGTCGCGAACCGTCTCGAAGGCATGGAGCTGCTGGCTGGTTTCGCGGAGGTGTCCCAGGCCCCCATCGGACGGAACCTCAACTCCAACCCCGCCACCTACATCGGCATCTGGGATCGGATCCGCGCGCTCTTCGCCCGCCAGCCGGAGGCGCTCGAGCGCGGACTCTCCGCGGGGCATTTCTCCTTCAACTCGGAAGGGGCCTGTCCGGCGTGTGGCGGCAGCGGCCGCGTGATCACCCTGTTGGGAGGCACTCTGAAGCTCTACAGCCGCTGCCGGGAGTGCGACGGCAAGCGGTTCAACGACGAGGCGTTGTCGGTCCGGTATCAGGGCAGGACCATCGTCGACGTCCTCGAGATGCGCGTCTCGGAAGCGGTTGCGTTCTTCGCGGGCAACCGGAGCATCCTCGCGACGCTCGAGGTCATGGAACGGATCGGCATGGGGTACATCGGCCTCGGTCAGCCGACTCCGAGCCTGAGCGGCGGCGAGTCGCAGCGGATCAAGCTGGCCCGCGAGATCGGTAGACGTCGGAAAGCGAACATCCTCTACCTGCTGGATGAGCCGACCACCGGCTTGAGCCTGTACGACACGGCGAAGCTCATCGACCTCCTGGACGAGCTGGTGAGGGCTGGGAACTCGGCGATCGTCGTCGAGCACGACCCGGCGGTGCTCGCGTCCTGCGACTGGCTCATCGAGTTGGGCCCGGAAGGTGGAGCGGGCGGAGGGAGGATCATCGCGGAGGGAACACCCGACTCCTTGCGGAGCAACCCGGACTCCGTCACCGCGAAGTACCTGCCGGTCAGAGCCTGAGGATGGCCCGGCGAGGCTACTGGCCCACCACCGGCTGGCAGACCGCCGAGCCGGAAGCCATGGGCATGCACGCGGAGAAGCTCGCCGAGCCAGTAGTAGCCATAGTCGTTGGCGTTGGGGGCCGTCGACTCGGCGATCCACCCGGCCGAGACGATCTGACGGCCATCCCACCTGCCGCGGTTCAGGTAGAGGAATCCGAAGCGCGCCATGTCCCTGGGAGTCATCGTCAGCCCCCAGCCTCCGGTCGCGACCCCGGCTGGATCCTTGATCCATCCGGAGACGTTCTGGCCGAACACGTCATCGCGACTGAAGGACGTCATCTCCCGATCGGGGATCGCCTCGATCCCGAGCGGAC
>DATAFT010000437.1:0-2536 GCA_036257295.1 Thermoanaerobaculia bacterium | reverse complement strand
TGCGGGCGCAGCCCCGGCTTGCCGTTGTCCTTGCCGCCGGCAGCGATCGCGGCGGCGTAGAAGGCGTCGACGGTCTTGCGGTCCTGACTGAGGAACGCGACGTGGACCTTGGTTCCCACCGGACCTTGACCCAACCAGAAGTCGGGCTTGCCCTGAGCGCCGAAGCCGAGCGCGCCGGGGAACTCCATGATCACGCTGTAGCCGAGAGGTTGCAGAGCCTTGGCGTAGAAGGCGCGGCTCTTCGCCAGATCGGGGACGCTCAAACCCAGATGGTCGATCATCGCTCTCCCTCCTGCGACCTCAGATCCCGTAATACTCGCGATACCAAGAAACGAACCGTGGCACTCCCTCGGGCACCATGGTCTTCGGGTTGTACCCGAGCTTCTTCTGCGCGAGCGTGATGTCGGCCGCCGTCGACACCACGTCGCCCTGCTGCATCGGCAGGAACTCCTTTTCGCCTTCCTTGCCGCAGGACCGCTCGATGGTGTGCACGAAGTCCATCAGGTCCTCGCTGCGCCCGGCGCCGAGGTTGAAGACCTCGAAGCCGTAGTTGCGATCGAGCGAGGCGACGATGCCCTGCACGATGTCGTCGACGTAGGTGAAGTCGCGCTTCATCTTGCCGTGCCCGAAGATCTTCATCGGATGACCGCGCAGCACGGCGTCGGTGAACAGGAAGAGCGCCATGTCCGGCCGACCCCATGGCCCGTACACGGTGAAGAAGCGCAGGCCCGTCGAATGGACACCGAACAGCCGGTGGTAGACCGAGGCCTGCAGCTCGTTTGCCTTCTTGGTCATGCCGTAGAGCGAGACCTGATGATCGGTGTTCGACGCCTCCGAGAGAATGGCGTCAGCGTTGTCGCCATACACCGAGCTCGACGACGCGTAGACGAGACCCTCGACGCCGCGCTCCTTGCAGAGCTCGAGAACGCGGTTGGTGGCGACCACGTTGTCCTGCATGAACTCCTCCGGATGGAGGATCGAATGCCTGACGCCCGCCTGCGCGGCGAGGTGGCAGACGCGGGTGCCGGGTCCCGAGCCGAGCGCGTCGAACGCGGCGCTCAGCGCGCTCTCGTTCATCAGGTCGCCGCGCAGGCCGCGGTAGCCCTTCCGCTGCTCGAGCTGCGCGTGGCGGCGCTCCTTGAGCTGCGGGTCGTAGTACGGCGTGAACGCGTCGAAGCCGATCACCTCGTCGCCGCGGTCGAGCAGCGCCTTGCAGGTGTGGAATCCGATGAAACCGGCGGCGCCGGTGAGAAGCACTTTCATATCGGGCACCTCGTAAATTGGGCGGGTGCTGACTGACTAGCGCAGCACCTCGCCGGAGGGAGAAGGGACTTTCTCGCGCGTCTGCCAATAGGCGGCGAGATCGACAATCGGACGGGTGAGCAGATCGGCGACGGGGACGCGGCCGAGCAGCGACTCGTCGAACGCGGGCTCGGTCTCCATCACCGCGTCGCGCAGCGTGGTGTAGCGCTGGCGATAGGCGTCGAGCACGCCGCGCATCGCCGCCGGCGATGCGAAGTCGTGGAAGCGCACGTGGAGGAGCAGCAGGCCGACCACGGCGCCCTTGTCGATCTCGGGCACCAGGATCACGGTCCGGCCGTCGCTGCGGCCGCGCGCGACGAAGAGCTGGCGCTCGCGCACCACCTGGTGCTTGGTGCCGCGCAGCTCGGGGTTGGCGTTGGTGCGCGACGGGATCTCGCGCGCGATGCCGCCGCGCGCCTCGACGTCGATCCAGCCCGGCTCGCCCTGCTTGCCTTCGACGATGCGATAGCGCGTGAATCCGCGCACCGCCTCGACCGCCGCGTCGAGCCCCGCCAGCGCGCGCAGGTCGCGATACGACAGCAGATCGCGCGGCACGCCACTTTCGAGCGCCGCCTTCACCAGCGGCACCACCAGCAGCGCCTCGTCGGTGCGCGAGATCCCCACCGTCACCGTCTTCGCCTGGTGCTTGATGGCGTCGACCGGCCGCGTCAGCTCCTCGATCGCGCGCGTCACCGCCAGCGTCAGATCCTCGATCACCGCCGAGGGCGTCCCCACCCGTCCGTGCTCGACGCCGTACGACTCGAGCGGCGTGGTGCCGCCGACATAGCGCAGCAGCGAGGTGAGGCGCACCGCGGTCGAGGCTTCGAGCTGCCCGTCGTAGCGACCCTGGCCGAGCCCGTCGAGGAAACGACCGATCGACGCTTCGACGCGGGGCCGCAGCGTGTCGAACAGGTTCTCTCCCGGCTTGGCGCGCGCCGCCAGTCGCTCGATCTCGCCGCGGATCTCGCGCAGCGGCAGCGCCAGTCGATCGATCGCGATCGCCGCCTCGTAGCCGAACAGGTGCCCGACCATGGTCGCCAGCACGAAAGCGAGGCGCGGATGGCAGGGCGGCACCTCGAGCATGGCGGCCCCCTCGAAGCCGGCCGCGCCCCGGGTCGCGATCACGATCGGCATCGCCTTGTGAGCGCGGTAGATCGCGACCTCCTTGGAGACGTCCGCGAGGGTCGAGCCGGAGAGCGCGGCGGCGCAGACCAGGATCAGCGGCTCGGCGGAG
>DATAFT010000419.1:0-1739 GCA_036257295.1 Thermoanaerobaculia bacterium | reverse complement strand
TCGGCTCGGGCTCGATCGCGATGACCTCGGTCACCTCGGGCGGGTACAGCGCGAAGTTCAGGCCGTGGCCGGCGCCGATCTCGACGACGGTTCCGCTTAGTCCTTGGAGCAGGCGTCGGCGGTGGTCGGTCGCTCCCCGCTGCTCGGCGCTGGCCGCGCTGCGCATGTACATGCGCGCGAAGCGGGGGCGCGGACTGTCGGGGGGTTTCATGCGGTTCCTCCAACCTGGGCGGTGCCGCCCGCGCGGGCGACCACGCCTTCGACGATCAGGCCGACGGCTTGTGAGAAGAGGTCGGGCGAGACGGCGCTCGACCCGTGCAGCATGTGGTGCGACCAGAGGCCAACTCCGAGCGCGTCGATCACGACGGCAAGCTCCTTCGGGGTCATGCCCAGCGCGTCCTCGTCGACCAGCGCCGCGCGCTCGGCGACGACCTCATCCAGGGCCGCTCGCATCTCGTCCGTCCGCTGCGCGAACGCACGGCGGAAGTTCTTGTCGCGCGCCGCCTGGGCGAGGAACTCGAGGTAGAGCGCGCGCCACTCCGGGTCGCCGATCATCGCTTCGAGCGCTTCACGCGCGGCGAGTTGGGCCTGCGCGGTGGTGCTGGCGATGTCGTCGCCGCCGGTGCCGAACACCGCGCGGATGTCGCGTGCGCGTTCGGCGCAGCGGCGGTCGAGCAGCTCGAGGAACAGCTGCTCCTTGTCGGAGAAGTTGTAGTAGACGGCGCCGCGGCTGAAGCCGGCCTCCTCGGCGACGGCATCGAGGCTGGTTGCGTGGAAGCCGTTCTTGGCGAACACGCGCGAGGCCGCCGCCAGAACCTCGTCCCTGGTCTCCTGTCGCCGCTCGGCTTGGGTCTTGCGCTTGCGTTTCATACCTAGATGTAGTTTTATACGAGAACGCATGTTTATGCAAGCTTGGAGAACGGTGACCGGGGAGCTCCGCACGCAACGCGCCTGCCGCCGGCGCTCCACCCCCACCTTCCTGTTCGCCGACCTGGTCGGCTACACGGCCCTGACCGAGGCCGTCGGCGACACCGCCGCCGCCGACCTGGCTCGCGAGTTCCGCCGCACCATGTGCGCGCTCAGCCGCGACCACGGCGCGCGCCAGGTCAAGTCGATGGGCGACGGCGTGATGATCTGGATCGGAGACGCCGGCGACGCGGTCTCGCTGGCGGCCGAGACGCTCGAGCGCGTCGGCACGAGGTCTGATCTGCTGCCCGTTCGAATCGGCGTCCACACCGGCCCGGCCGTGCGGCGCGGCGGTGACTGGTACGGAAGCGCCGTCAACGTCGCCGCCCGGCTCGCCGACCAGGCCACGCCGAACGAAGCGCTCGTGAGCGAGGCGACCTGGGCGATGGCACGCTGCGAGTTCACCAAGCCGGTCGACACGCCGCGCGAGCTGGTGCTGCGCGGGCTCGAGCGCCGGGTCGCCGCCTGGCGGTTGGCATGAGAGCCGACGCCGCGGTTGCGCGCAAGGCTCTAGAGCAGGTGTGTGCGAGCGGCGATCTGGACCTGGCCCACGAGTGCTACGCGGCCGACTTCGTCGATCACGTCAACGCGCTCGACCTGCACGGCCATGAGGGCATTCGCCGCTCGACCGATCTCTATCGCACCCTCTTCGACGATCTCCAGATTCGAGTCGTGGACCAGATCACCGAGGGCGATCGCGTCGTCAGCCGCTGGGTCATGACCGGGTCCAATCGCGGCCGGCCAGCGGAGATGAGCGGCATCACGATCAGTCG
>DATAFT010000405.1:0-3541 GCA_036257295.1 Thermoanaerobaculia bacterium | reverse complement strand
TCGGCGGCCGCGCCGGCCGCGAGCGCAGCCACGTCTCCCACCACCTTGCCGTAGTACACGTAGAGAATGGTACCGGGCAGCATGCCGAAGCAGGCCAGCGCGTAGTCGAGCAGACGCACGCGGGTGAGACCGAGGGCGTAGTTGAGGAAGACGAACGGAAAGACCGGCGAGAGCCGCAGCAGGAACACGATCTTGCGGCCTTCCTTCTCGATCGCGCGGTCGAGCGCGGCGAAGCGCGAGCCGGCCAGCCTGCGCTCGATGGCGCGGCGCGCGACGTAGCGCGACACCAGGAACGCCGCGATCGCGCCGAGCGAGGCGCCCAGGAAGACCACCACCGTGCCTTCGACCAGGCCGAAGATCGCGCCGCCCGCGAGCGTGAGCAGCGATCCGGGCACGAAGGCGACGGTGGCGAGCACGTAGCCGATCACGAACACGACCGGACCGAGCGGTCCGAGGCTCTCGACCCAGTCGGCGAAGACCGGGATGTAGCCGCCGAGCCGGCGCGCGAGGAGGACGAGGATCGCGAGCGCGGCGATGCCGCCGAGGACGCGGAGAGCGATCGTGGTGCGGGTCGTTCGGGTCAGGCCAACGCCCAGAGCGCCGAGGCGAGGAGCACGCCGCTCATGCCGACGACGCAGGCCCCGACTGCGAAGAGGTTGCCCCAGATGGTGCCTTCCTTCGCGGTCTTGCCGAGCACCATCAGGCCGAGGAGGCAGAGGATGAGCTGAATGGTGACGAACGCGCCGGTGACACCACCCGAGATCGCTCCCTCGCCTTCGCGGAGCGCCAGATGCAGATTGGCTCCGGACAGCACGAACGCGATGACGAGCACCGCCAGCGCGATCAGGTCCCACCGCTTGGGCTTGACGACCTCGATCTTCGGCAGCTTGGGAGCGCTCGCCTTGACCGGCTCCGCGGCCTTGGCCGGTGCTGCCCCTTCGGGCGCTTTCGTCTTGGGTTCTTCCGCCGTCGTCATCTCTGCGTTACTCCCGTCTCGCCGCAGCGAAAGCGGCCGGATGCTAGCACTACATCACGGCGCCGGCTGATGCTCTGGGCGCAGCAGATCGAGCACGGTCTTGACCGGCGTGAACGCTTCCTTGGGGATCTCGACGAACACCGTGTTCCAGCCCGCCATCGATCCGTTCCAGAGGCCGGGGTGCTCGAGCGCTCGCAGCTTCTCGCCGCGCGCGGTTTTCTCGCTGACGAACACGCGGGTCTGATCGACGAAATCGGCCAGCCGGTAAGGATGCCCGCGACGGTCGCGTAACGCGAGCGCGAGCAGGACCGGATTGAAGTGGGTCGAGGCGCGCAGGATGCGCTGCTGCGGCTCGGTCCGCGCGATCTCGGCGCTCTCGACGATCTGCTTCGAGACGCGTCCCTCGGCATCGCGGGTCCAGAAGGGGCCGCCGCCCGGCTCGCCGGCGTTGACCACCATGCCGGCGACGCGCAGCGGGCGATCGAGCTTCCGCCGCAGGGCGTCGTGGTCCGTCTCCGCGACTTCGCCCGCCTCGAGCCAGCGCGAGAGGAACGCGCGAGCGTCGCCCGTGGCGCTTCGGTCCTGATCGTCGTCGAGGCGATCGAGCAGCGTGAACACTTCGCGCTGCAGTCGAACCAGGAGCCCGATCAAGAGTCGCTGCCACAGGATCGACGCCGCGCGTCGATCCTCGGGCTGCACGTTGTCGATGTTCTTGACCAGCACCAGATCGCCGGCCATCTGCTCGAGGTTGCGCAGCAGCGCGCCGTGGCCGCCGGGCCTGAAGAGAAGCGCGCCGTCGGTGGTGCGGAAGGGCCGTCCGTCCGCGGCCAGCGCCACGGTGTCGGTGGCGGGGGACTGGGTCGAGAGCTCCAGCTCGAAACGCGTGTCCGGTTCCACAGCGTCTGCGGCCACTCGCTGGAGGGCGTCCTCGCCGTTCTCGGGCACGGTGAAGTGGACGCGCGCGAGGCCACTGCGATCGCGAACCAGCAGGGCCGCCTCGCCGAGGTGTTCCTCGACCGGTGTCACCGAGCGCTCGCCGAGCCGATGAAACGGCACCAGGCCTTTGGCGAGACCGGCGAATCCCAATCCCTCGGGCCCGAGCAGTCGCGCTATGGCCGTTCGCAGATCGGCGTCGGGCTCGAGAGCTTCGATCGCCGCCAAGGAGCTGTCGACCGCGATCGCCAACGCCCGGTGAAACGGGAAGTCGCGCAGGCGCTCCGCGAACGCGAGGACGTCCTTCGCCGTCGCGTCGCCTTGCGCCGCCCGCGCGCTCAGCGCCGCGACCCGGAGGTCGTCACCGCTCTCGAGCGCCCGCGACAGGCTCGCGAACATGCGGCTGGCGGCGCCCGAGGCGGGGACCAGCTTGCGCAGGCGCCCTTCCTCCGCCGCTTCGCGCCACAGCTCGAGCAGCGCCGGCCGTTGGGTCTCGCCGATCGTCTCGATCCCGTTCGACTCGGTGGCGGCGGCGATCAGCTCGATCGGCGGCGGCGGATCAGCGAGCAGCGCGAGCTGGCGCTCGACTTCGTCGCGGTCGATGCCGCGACGGCGCAGCGCGTCGAGGTCTGCTGCTGTGAGCTGCCCGCGCTGGACGTCAGCGGCCATGACTCCCGAGCATCGCTTCGAGGTCGCGCAGTCGCGGCGCGTTGCGGTCCTTGTCCGACAGCAGCGGATCGGCGATCGGCCACTCGATGGCGAGATCGGGGTCGCGCCAGGAGATCGCGATCTCGTCGTTGCGGTCGTAGTACGCGGTGCACTTGTACTCGACCTGCGCCGCCTCCGACAGCACGCAGAACCCGTGCGCGAAGCCCGGCGGTATCCAGAGCTGACGGAAGTTGTCGGCGCCGAGCCGCTCACCGGTCCAACGTCCGTACGTAGGCGAGCCCGGGCGGATGTCGACCGCGACGTCGAAGATCTCGCCTTCGATCACGCGCACCAGCTTTCCCTGCGGGTTCTTGACCTGGGCGTGCAGACCGCGCAGCGTCCCCAGTGTCGATCGCGAGTGATTGTCCTGGACGAAGGGGATCACGATGCCGGCGGCGCGGCAGCTCTCCTCACGCCAGGTCTCGAGGAAGAAGCCGCGCGGGTCGCGGTGCACGACCGGCTCGAACACCAGGACACCGGGCAGGTCGGTCTGGCGCACCTTCACCAGGCTCAGCCTTCTTCTTCCACGGCCTGGAGGAGATAGCGCCCGTACTCGTTGCTCCCCAGCGAGCGCGCCAGATGCATCACCGCGGCGCGATCGATCCACCCCTGCCGCAGCGCGATCTCCTCCAGGCAGGCGACCTTGAGCCCCTGTCGCTCCTCGATCGCCTGGATGAAGTTGGAAGCCTGGAGCAGCGCCTCGTGAGTGCCGGTGTCCAGCCAGGCGATGCCGCGCCCCAGTCGAATCACGTTGAGCTCGCCGTTGCGCAGATACTCGCGGTTGACGTCGGTGATCTCGAGCTCGCCGCGAGCCGACGGTTTCAACGCCGCGGCGATCGCGATCACGCGGTTGTCGTAGAAGTAGAGGCCGGGCACGGCGTAGGGCGACGGCGGCTTGGCCGGCTTCTCGACCAGGTCGAGCGC
>DATAFT010000383.1:0-4123 GCA_036257295.1 Thermoanaerobaculia bacterium | reverse complement strand
GCGGAGGCGCTGATCGCGACCGGCGCCCGCTCCGCCGGCGTCGTGCTCCACGGCCTCGAAGGCGACCGGCTGCTGGCCTGGTCGGGTGAGGAGCCGCCGGCCGACGTGATCGAGCGCGCCGGCGCCGTGCGCGGCTGGGAGCGGGCGATCAGGTCCAGCGGCACCGCTCAGCTCGACATCCTGGTGCCGCTGTTCCTGAGCGGTGAAGCGATCGGAGTGCTGCTGTGCCTGGGCACCAGCGCGACCCGCAGCGCGGTCGAGTCGGTGGCCAAGGTGCTGACTCTCGCGCTCGAGCGCGAACGTCTGTTGCGCGAGCGCGCGCACGTCGAGGCGTTGCGCGAGAGTGAGGAGCTCAAGACCGCCCTGCTCCGCGCCGTGTCCCACGACCTGTCGACACCGCTGACGGCGATCGGATTCCAAGTCGGCGCGCTGCGACGGAAGCTCGGTGGTAACGCGGAGGCGCTCGCCACCGTCGGCGAGCTCGAGGTCGAGGCCTCCCGCCTGCACCGTCGCATCGAGGACCTGCTCGCGCTGGGCCAGCTCGAGGCGGGAAGCGTGGTGCCGCGGCCGGAGCCGGTGCCGCCGGCCGACCTCTTCCGCTCGGCGCGTGAGAGCCTCTCGCTGGTGCGGCGCTCGTTCAACGTCGCGGTGGACGCCGACTGCCCCGAGGTGTTCGCCGATCCCTCGCTCGCCCTCGAGATCGTGGTCAACCTGGTGGAGAACGCCGACCGGGCATCGTGGGACGGCGCTTCGATCGAGCTCTGCGCCGGCTCCCTCGACGGCAAGGTTCGCCTCGGCGTGCTCGATCGCGGCCGCGGCCTCGAGGGTCTCGAGCCGGGCTGGACCATCGACGCGCGTGACGTGACGCCGCGCGGCCTCGGGCTCGAGATCGCGCAGCGGTTCGCGGCAGCTAACGGCGGCTCGTTGAAGCTCGAGGCGCGCATCGGCGGCGGGGTTGCGGCCTGGGTGCTGCTGCCGGCGGCGGCGGAAGGGATGCCGGCCGCGGCCGAAGGGTTGTCGACGGTGACCGAAGGGACGACGCCTTGACGCGCGCACGCACCGTCCTCGTCGTCGACGACGATCCCGCCATTCTGCGCGTGTTGTGCGCCGAGCTCGACGCCGCCGGTTACCGCGCGGTACCCGCTGCGGACGGCGCCGAGGCGCTGATCATCGCCGACAGCAACACGCCGGACGTCATCGTCACCGACCTCGCCATGCCGCGGCGCGACGGCTTCGCGGTCATCGCCGGCGTACGGCGGACGTCGCAGACGCCGATCATCGTGCTGTCGGTGCGAGGCGGCGAGTCCGACAAGGTGCGCGCGCTCGACCTTGGCGCAGACGACTATGTGACCAAGCCGGTCTCGCTGCCCGAGCTGCTGGCGCGGGTGCGCACCCAGCTCCGTCGATCGGCGCCCGAGCGACCGGTGCTGCGCTTTCCCGACCTGGTGCTCGACTCACTGCGCCGCCGGGTCTCGGTCGCCGACCGCGAGGTGCGCCTCACGCCGCGCGAGTTCGCGATCCTCGAGCTGCTGGCCGGCAACGCCGGACGCCCGATCTCGGCGGCGCAGATCCTGCGCCGCGTGTGGGGTACCGATCAGCACGCGACCACCGACGCGGTGAGGGTCCACGTCAGCGGGCTGCGACGCAAGATCGAGCCCGATCCTTCCAACCCTCGCTTCATCGTCACCGAGCCCTGGGTGGGCTACCGCTTCATCGCCGAGCCGCTCGACTGAGCGCGCGCGCGATAGACTGCCGCCTCGCGTCGACACCACCGAGGGACGGCATGATCATGTCGAGGATCCGACCGCGTCCGATCGCGCTCGTATTCGCCACCGCGCTCGCAGCGTCACTGCTCGCATCGGCAGCCGACGCGCAGGCGCCCAAACGCCGCATCCTGGTCACCAACGACGACGGCGCCGGCTCGAGCGCCCTCGCCGCGCTGGTCGAGCACCTGGCGAAGACGGCGGAAGTGATCGTGGTGGCGCCCGATCAGGACCGCTCGTTCGAAGGCCGCTCCAAGACCATCCCGTCGGGGATGCTGCGCGCACGCGAGGTGAAGATCGCCGGGGCCGCCATGGCCTATTCGATCGAGGGCACTCCGGTCGACGCCGTGCAGTTCGGGCTGGTCGCGCTCGGCGTCGATCGTCCGTTCGACGCCGTGGTGGCGGGCATCAATCAAGGATCGGCGCTCGGAAACGAAGCGACCTCGATCGGCGTCGTCGGCGCGGCGCTGGAGGCGGCGGCGCGCGGTCTGCCCGCGATCGCCGTCAGCCAGGACCGTCGCGCGCACGTCTTCGACGTATCGGCCAACCTGACCACGCAGCTCCTCGACTTCTGGCTCGAGAAGGGACTTCCCGAGGGGATCGCGCTCTCGGTCAACGTGCCGGGCGCCGCCGCCGATCGACCGCGCGGTGTCGTGGTGGCGCGGTTGGGTCAGCCCGAGTACGTCGTCGGTGGCTTCCACAAGGTGGAGAGCTCCGATCCGAAGCAGCTCTGGCGACTGCAGTGGGACAAGGTGCGCCGCCCGGAGCGAGAGACCGACCTCGACTGGTATCAGCGCGGCGAGATCACCGTGACGCCGCTGCGCTGGGACAACAGCGCCACCGACGTCGTGCCGACTCTCACCGAGTGGGCGATCAAGGCCCCGGCGCGCGACACCGCCGCCAAGGCGCCGTAAGAACGGACGGCGTCAGCAGGCGCGGGAGCAGGCTAGCTGCTCCCCTACGAAGCCTTGCGCGCCCCCGCGTGAAGCGCCTGAGGCTCCGCGACCTCGATCCGCATCTTGTAGAACGACCGCCATACGAAGACCAGCGACGCCGCGAAGAAGGCGGCCGCCAGGAACAAGGTCGTCTGCCGCGACATCTCGATCGCCAGCTCGACCGCGAGCAGGCCGAACAGCGTGGTGAACTTGATGACCGGGTTCATCGCCACCGACGAGGTGTCCTTGAACGGATCGCCGACGGTGTCGCCGACCACGGTCGCGGCATGGAGCGGCGTCCCCTTCTCCTTCAGATCGACCTCGACCACCTTCTTGGCGTTGTCCCAGGCGCCGCCGGCGTTGGCCATGAAGATCGCCTGGTAGAGGCCGAAGGTGGCGATCGAGATCAGGTAGCCGATGAAGAAGAACGGCTCGAGGCAGGCGAACGCCAGCGTCGAGAAGAACACCGTGAGGAAGATGTTGAAGGTTCCCTTCTGCGCGTACTGGGTACAGATCTCGACCACCCGCTTGCTGTCCGCGACCGAGGCTTTCTTGGCGGTCGAATCGAGCCGGATGTTCTGCTTGATGAACTCGACCGCGCGGTAGGCGCCGGTCGCGACCGCCTGGGTGGCGGCGCCGGTGAACCAGTAGATGACGGCGCCGCCCATGATGAGACCGAGCAGGAACGGCGGATGGAGGATGGAGAGCAGCTCCATATCCTTGGTCAGACCCTCGGTGAGGATCAGGATCAGCGAGAAGATGAGCGTGGTGGCGCCCACCACCGCGGTGCCGATCAGGACCGGCTTGGCGGTGGCCTTGAAGGTGTTGCCCGCGCCGTCGTTCGCCTCCAGGTAGTCCTTGGCGCGGTCGAAGGCGGGCTCGAAGCCGAAGTCCTTCTTGATCTCGGCCTTGATGTTGGGCAGCTCCTCGATGGTCGAGAGCTCGTAGACCGACTGCGCGTTGTCGGTCACCGGGCCGTAGGAATCGACCGCGATCGTCACCGGTCCCATGCCCAGGAAGCCGAACGCCACCAGGCCGAACGCGAACACCGCCGGAGCGAGCATCATCGCGCCCAGGCCTTGCAGGCTGACGAGATACGCGGCGCCCATCAGCGAAAGGATGGCGAGACCCATCCAGTAGGCGCTGAAGTTGCCGGCCACGAAGCCCGACAGGATGTTGAGCGAAGCGCCGCCCTCGCGCGACGAAGTGACGACCTCCTTGACGTGCTTCGACTCGGTCGAGGTGAAGACCTTGACCAGCTCCGGGATGATGGCGCCCGCCAGCGTGCCGCAGGTGATGATGGACGAGAGCTTCCACCACAGTGTGCCGTCGCCGAGACCCGGGATGAGTAGGTAGGAGACCAGGTAGGTGACGCCGACCGAGACGATCGAGGTGAGCCAGACCAGGGACGTCAGTGGCGCCTCG
>DATAFT010000312.1:0-6670 GCA_036257295.1 Thermoanaerobaculia bacterium | reverse complement strand
CGGCGGCGATCAAGCCGAGCCCCTGACCGACCGCGGTGCGGATCACCTGCCGGCCGCGCGCGCCGAGCGCCAGCCGGATGCCGATCTCCTGGCGCCGCTGCAGCACCGTGTAGCTGATGACGGCGTAGAGGCCGATCGCCGCCAATGCTAACGACACCAGCGAGAAGACGCCGAACAACGACGTCGCGAGGCGTCGCTCTGCGAGGCCCTCCGCCAGCACGGCCTCGAGCGTGCGCGCCTCGGAGAGCGGGAGGGTCCCATCGAGGGTCGCGAGCGCGGCCCGCATCGCGGGCACCAGCAGGTGCGGATCGCCGCTCGCGCGCACGACCAGGAACCCGTCCTCCTCCGGGCGCTGGGCGTGCGGGATGTACATGGTGGGCGCGGCCGGCAGGTGGAGCTCGCGCTCACGCACGTCTTCCACCACGCCGACGATCTCCTGCATGCCTTCGGTCTCCCAGGCGAAATCGACGCGCTTGCCCAGCGCGCTGTCACCCGGGAAGAAGCGCGCGGCGAAGGCGCGATTGACGATCACCACCGGCGGCGAGCCGGCGCGGTCGCGCTGGTCGAACGAGCGGCCGGCGAGGACCGGGGTGCGCAGCACGTCGAAGTAGCCGGGGGAGACGATCCGCTTCTCGGAGAGCGGCTCCGCGTCGGGCGGGAACTCACGGCCCTCGATCACGACGGTGCCGTTGACGCCGCCGTCGAGCGGCAGGTTGTTGACGTAGGCCGCGGCGCGCACGTCCGGCAACGCCGCCACCACCTCGCGCAGGTCGTCGAAGAACGCGGTCTGCTGGTGGAGCTCCGGGTAGCGGCTGGCGGGCAGCGAGACGAAGGCGCTCATCACTCGCTCGGCGTCGAACCCTTTGTCCACCCGCAGCAGCCGGTCGAGGCTGCGGACCAGGAGGCCCGCCCCGATCAGCAATGCGAACGAGAGCGCCACCTCGGCGACGATGAGCACGCCGCGTAGCCGCTGGCGCGCCGGACCCGACACCGTGCCGCGAGTGCCTTCCTTCATCACCAGCGCGAGGTCGGAACCGGTCGAGCGAAGCGCGGGAAGGAGACCGAACAGCAGCCCGGTGACGATCGACGTCGCCAGCGCGAAGGCGAGCACGCGCGCGTCGATGGTCGCCTCGGCCAGCCGCGGGACGCTGCCGGGCGCGAGGGCGCGCAACGCGGTCACGGAGCCCCACGCCACCAGGACGCCCACCGCGCCGCCCAGCAACGCGAGCAGCAGGCTCTCGACCAGTAGCTGGCGCACCAGACGGGGGCGTGCCGCGCCCAATGCCGCGCGTACCGCGATCTCGCGCTGTCGCGCGGCCGAGCGCGCGAGCAGCAGGTTGGCGACGTTGGTGCACGCGATGAGGAGCAACATCGCCACCGCGCCGGCCAGCGCGAAGAGGAGCGGCCGCGACTCGCCGACCACGACGCGATCGAGCGCGACCAGCTGGATGCCGTGCTCGGTCACAGCCTCCTCCTGCAGGCGACGCGCGAACGACGCGATGCGGTCGCTGGCGGTGGCGAGGTCGATCGATGGGTCTTTAAGCGCGATCACGTCGAGGAAGTGGAGGCCGCGCGGCGCATCGGAGACCGCGAGACGCAGCGGCAGCCAGAGATCGTGATGGCGTCCCGCGGCGAGCGTCTTGGGGACGATCGAGCGGCGGCCGCCCGGGACCACGCCGATCACGGTGTACGACTCATCGGCCAGCGTGAGGATCGATCCGATCAGGTTGGGATCGCCGCCGAAGCGACGGCGCCAGAGGTCTTCGCTGATCATGACCACGCGCTCGGCGCCGGCCTCGTCTTCTCCCGGTACGAACGAGCGTCCCAGGCGGGGCTCGACGCCGAGCATCCGCGGCAGATTGGCCGACATCTGCACGGCGCGGAGCATCTCGGGCTCGCCGCGGCCGGTGAGCGCGATCGTCGTAGTGAAGTAGGCGCCAGTCTCGGCGAAGACTTCCGTCTGTCCCTTCCAGTCCTGATACTCCGGGAGCGACGCCGGCACCGCATCCTCTCCCTGGAGATCGCGCAGCGCCACCAGACGTTCGCCGCTCGGATACGGCAGCGCGCGTAGGAGCGCGGCATCGATCACGCCGAAGATCGCAGTGGTGGCCCCGATGCCGCCCGCGAGCACCAGCACGACCGCCAGCGTGAACGCGGGCGCCGAGCGCAGGCGCCGCAAGGCGTATCGAGCGTCCTGCAGCAGCTCGTCGATGGCATCGATGCGCTCGGACCGCCGCAGCTTCCGGCTGTCGTGGGCACGTAACCAGCGCGCCACGGCGTCGGGATCGCCGAAGCGGGCGCGTGCCTCCTCGCGAGCGGCGGCGGGCTCGAGGCCGGCGGCGATGAAGTCGCGCTCGAGCTTCTCGAGATGGAAGCCGATCTCGTCGTCGACGTCGGCGTCGACGTCGGGCCCCCAGAAACGGAGGTAGCTGCGCCAGCGAGGTTGATCGTGAAGGCTCATCGACCCACGCCTCCGATCGCTGCCGGCTCGGCCTCGAGCACCAGCAGCACGGCGCGGGCGAAGCGCGTCCAGCTCGATCCGTGCACCTGGAGGTGTTTGCTGCCGGCGCGCTTGATCGCGTAGAAGCGGGCGCGGCGGTTGTTCTCGGAGAGCCCCCAGCGCGACTCGATGAAGCCGCGGTCCTCCAGCCGCCGTAGCGCCGGGTAGAGGGAGCCTTCCTCGATCTTCAGCACCGCGGCCGTGGTGTCCTCGATCCAGCGCGCGATGCCATAGCCGTGGCGCTCCTCACGCGCCAGCGCCTTGAGGATCAAGAGTCCGAGCGTGCCCTGCAGAAGATCTCCGTTGTCTCGCGCCACCACCGAGTCCTCCCGGAATTGGTGACAGTCACCAAACGCGGCCGAAAAGGTGACTGTCACCCAATTTCGAACGCTAAAACCATTCCCCTAGACTTGCAAGGGGTAGGTGTAGTGGCGGTGTAAAGAAGCACCGTGCGCCGCGTGTGGGGTAGGCTCCTGTTTTCCCGAGGAGGACGCCCGGCATGAAGTTCGGCATCTTCTACGAGCATCAGCTCCCGCGCCCGTGGACCGCGGACTCCGAGCGCACGTTGATCCAGAACTCGCTCGATCAGATCGAGCTGGCCGACCGGCTCGGCTACGACTACGCCTGGGAGGTCGAGCACCACTTCCTCGAGGAGTACTCGCACTCGTCGGCGCCCGAGGTCTTCCTCGCCGCGGCGAGCCAACGCACCAAGAAGATCCGTCTCGGCCACGGCATCGTCCAGCTCACGACCAACCACCCCGCCCGCGTCGCCGAGCGGGTGTCGACGCTCGACCTGGTGTCGAACGGCCGCGTCGAGCTGGGTCTGGGCGAAGGCGCCTCGGTCACCGAGCTCCACCCCTTCGATCGCCGCTTCCGCGACAAGCGCGTGGTGTGGGAGGAGGCGGTGCAGGCCACGCTACCGATGTTCTGGAACCACAGCTGGGAGTGGGACGGCCACTACTTCAAGTTCCCGCTGCGCAACGTCGTCCCCAAGCCGGTGCAGCAGCCGCATCCGCCGCTGTGGGTCGCCTGCTCGCAGCTCGACACCATCGTCTACGCCGGCCATCGCGGCATGGGCGCGCTCTGCTTCAAGTTCGTCGACCTCGCCGCCGCCCAGGCCTGGGTCAACGCCTACTACAACACCTTCGTTCACAACCAGCAGCGGCTCACCGACTACCAGGCGAACCCCAACATCGCGGTGGTCGCCGGCTTCATGTGCTGCGAGACCGACGAAGAGGCGCAGCGGCGCTCCGACGGCTGGACCTTCTTCCAGTTCACGCTGCAGACCTACAACGCCGAGGGCCCCTTCAAGCCCGGCGAGATGAACTTCTGGGAGCGCTACCAGGAGTGGAAGAAGACGCCGAAGGGTCAGCGCCGCACCGAGAACGAGCTCATCGGATCGCCGGCAACCATCCGCCAGCGCCTGCTCGAGCTCGAGAAGGCGAACGTCGACCAGGTGATCCTGCTCAACCAGGCCGGCAAGAACACGCACCAGGACATCTGCTCGAGCCTCGAGATGTTCGCGCGCGAGGTGATGCCCGAGTTCCACGCCCGCGAGGAGGAGCACCAGGAGTGGAAGCGCGCGGTCCTCGCCGGCGAGGAGACGCTCGAGATCATCGACACCGAGGCCTACAACCTCGCCGGCCGTCTGCGCCCGACGCAGCCGCCGTCGGAGGAGGCGCAGCGGGTCAAGGACCAGATCGAGGCGCGGATCGCCGCGGCCTCGGCTCCCGGCAGCGCGGCGGCCGGTAGCTGAGCGCGGCTCGCGGCGCTGGTCGAAGGGGTCGAGGAAGCTCTCGATTGCGCCGGCGTCGGCATGGATCTCGCACCCTCGAGACTGGAACCAGAACGCTCAGAACGAGCGACGCGACAGAGAGGTGCACATGAAGATCCGGAAGATCCCCAAGACGACCATTCCTTTCCCCGTCCTGGGAGCGATCGCGGCGACCCGCGCGCTTCTGGGTGTCGGCATCGGGCTGCTGCTGTCCCCGCGCATCGCGCGTCCGCGCCGCCGCGCGTTGGGATGGGCACTGCTCGGCATCGGCCTCACCAGCACGATTCCGCTCGGGACACTCGTATTGCGCAATCGCGAGCGGCCCGAGCTCGCGGCCGACTCGACCGTGTCGATCTAGATCGACCGCCGCCGTCGGCGGATGCGACTCGACGTGGGCGCACGTGAAAGGCGAGCGACGCGGGCGTCCGCAAGAGCAAGCGAACGGAGGTGCCCCAGACCAATGAAGCGAGTGGACGTCGCGGTTGTGGGCGCCGGTGTTGCGGGTCTCGCCGCCGCGAGTGAGCTGCGCCGGCGTGGGGCGCGCGTGATCGTGCTCGAGGCGCGCGACCGCATCGGCGGTCGTGTCTTCACGGTGCGCGACGCGAGACTCGCAGCGCCGGTCGAGCTCGGAGCTGAGTTCGTGCACGGCGAGGCTCCGCTCCTTCGCGCCCTTCTCGCCGAAGCGGGCCTCACCGCGTACGACATCGGCGGCGATCACCGCACCGCTCGCGGCGGAAGGCTCAGCGCTACGGCTCCGTGGGACGCGATCGACCGCGTGCTGGCGCGGATTCCCGCGCGCGGGGCCGACCTTTCGTGCGCCGCGTTCTTCGCCGGGCTGCGCGGCCGAGTTCCCGCCCGCGAGATTCGCGAGGCCCGCCGGTTCGTCGAGAGCTTTCACGGCGCCGACGCCGCCGACCTGAGCGCGCGCTCGATCGCACCCGGGCCCGGCGAGAGGGCGAGCGAAGCGGCACTCCACAGCGCGCGCGTCCTCGGCGGCTACGACCAGGTGCCGGGCTTCCTCGCGCGCGGCCTCGGCGCCGAGCTGCGATTGCGCGCGCCGGTCGCGACGATCGAGTGGCGGCGCGGACGGGTCGAGCTTTCGCTGCGCTCCGGGGCGCGTCGCCCCAGCCGCGTTTCGGCGCGGGCGGCCGTCGTCACCGTCCCGGTCGGAGTGTTGGCCGCGCCGCCGCGAGGGTTACCCGGTCTGCGGCTCGATCCCGATCCGCCCGCGCGGCGGCGCGCCATCCAATCAGTCGCCATGGGCACCGTGACCCGATTGGCGATCGCGTTCCGCACCGCACCTTGGAGCTTGAACGGGAGCGATGACCATCACGGCGACCGACTCGGGAAGTTGAGCTTCCTGCACATGCCGCGTGGCGACTTCAACGTGTGGTGGACGGCGTATCCGCTGGAGTCGCCGCTCGCCATCGCCTGGAGCGGCGGACCGCGTGGCGCCGCATGCGACCACGCGCTCGACGACAGCGGCAAGCGCGCGGTGCGGTCGAGGGCGATTGCGGAGCTGGCGGCCGCGCTCGACGTCGCGCCGCGCGCGGTTTCGTCGCGGATCGAAGCTTCCTGGATCCACGATTGGCAGCACGACCCCTGGTCGCGCGGCGCCTACAGCTACGCGCGCGTCGGCGGCGCGGGTGCCGCGCGCGCGTTGTCGCGACCGATCGAGGCGACCCTCTTCTTCGCCGGCGAGGCGACCGACGTCGGAGGCGGGACTGGCACGGTCGAGGGAGCGCTGGCGAGTGGCCAGCGCGCCGCGCGGCAGGTGGCTCGCGCGCTCGGGCGTTGAGCCGAGATCGCGCGCGACGCCCACGCGCCCGCGCCGCGCAGCGTGTAGGCTTCGGCTTTCGGAGGTGACCATGAAAGTCGGCGTCTTTGTCACCGCGGGACATCCCGGTAGCGATCGCGCGTATCTCGAAGCGGCGGGCCGCGCCGCCGAGGCGTTGGGCTTCGACTCGCTGTGGGTGGCGGAGCACGTCGTCCTGTTCGACGAGTACGCGTCGCGCTACCCCTACGCCGAGGACGGCCGCATTCCGGTGCGCCGTGACGCGGGTCTGATCGCTCCGTTCACCGCGCTCTCCTTCCTCGCCGCGATCACCAACCGCATCCGACTCGGCACCGGCATCTGCCTGGTGCCGCAGCGAAACCCGCTCTACACCGCGCGCGAGGCCGCCGACGTCGACTGGCTCTCGGGCGGCCGCCTCGATCTCGGCGTCGGCGTCGGCTGGCTGGCCGAGGAGTTCCAGGCGCTCGGCGTTCCGTTCGAGCGGCGCGGTGAGCGCTGCCGCTCCTATCTCGAGGTGATGAAGCGCCTGTGGTGCGACGACGTCTCGCAGTACCAGGACGAGTTCTACACGCTGCCGGCGTGCCGCCAGTTCCCCAAGCCC
>DATAFT010000244.1:0-6684 GCA_036257295.1 Thermoanaerobaculia bacterium | reverse complement strand
AGTGAGTTGCCGAGCCGTCGACGTCGAAGGTGGTCCTAGCCGATCAACGCAGCCAGATACGTCTCGATGGCCTGCGAGTCGCATCGCGTGCAGCCCGCGCCGATCGCACCGTTGACAAGAGTCGAGCCGGTGAAGCCGAAGCCGCGTCGAAGGATGAGGAGCGCGTCGGTGAGCGGCTCCAAGGCTCCGTTGCCGTCGATGTCGAGCTGATCGACCATCGACGCCAGGTAGGCCTCGATCGCGGGCGCGGTACAGCGCGTGCAGCCGCCGCCCACCGCGCCGGCGACGAGCGTCGCGCCGCGGAACCCGAACGCGTAGCGCAGGACGAGGAGGGCGTCGGTGAGCGGCGCGAACGCACCGTTGGCGTCGACGTCGAGTGTCGCGAACGATCCGGAATAACGCTGTGCGAACACGCCTTCGATCGCGCCGTCGTGCGTGCTCTCCCACGCCACGACGAAGTTCCCGTCGCCGTCCATCGCGATCGCGGGGTGCGTCTGCGCGCCGCTGGTGTAGGCGTTGATCTGGAACTCGACGCCCAATCGAGCGCCCGAGCTCGTGAACCGCTGCGCGAAGATGCCGACGTTGGGATCCTGCGACTGGCCCGCCCACACCACCAGGAAGTCGCCGTCGCCACGGGTGGCGACGCCCGCGTCGTATTGATTGTTCACGGTGAACGTATTGACCTGGAGCTCCGCCGCGATGGCCTGCCCCGACGAGTCGAAGCGCTGGAGGAACACGCCGTTGGCGGCGCCGTCCTGACCGGCGCTGTCCCACACGATCACGAACGCTCCGCTGTCGTCGAAGGCGACTGCCGCGTTGGTCTGATTACCCGACGTGTAGGTGTTGACCTGGAACTCCGACGCTTGGGCGGCTCCGCCGGAGTCGTAGCGCCGGGCAAAGATGCTGGGAGTGGCCGCTCCGTCCTGTAGCGCGCTCTCCCAGGCGATGACGAAGCGCCCATCGTCGTGCATGGCGACGGCGGGGTCGTTCTGGGCGTTGGCGGTGAAGGCGTTGACGTGAAACTCGGCAGCCTGCGGCGTGCCCGAGCTGTCGAACCGGCGGGCGAATACCCCGTAGCTGCTGCCGTCCTGGAGGAAACTCTGCCAGGCCACCACGAAATCGCCATCGGCGTCCATCCCCGCCGCGGGCGAAGCCTGCAAGCCGGTGGTGTGGCTGTTGATCACGAACTCGGCGTCGATCGCCCCACCTGAACTGTCGTACCGGCGGCCAACGACGCAGTACGAGTTGCCGTCCTGCGCGAACGCCCTCCATACCACCAGGAAGTCGCCGTTCTCCTCCGACACCACGTCGGGTTGGTCCTGAATGCCGGTTCCGAAGGTCGGACCCGTGGTGTACGCGTTCACCTGGAACTCGATCCCTTGGCGCGTCCCGTTCGAGCTGAAGCGCTGCGCGAAGATCCCCTCCCGGTTACCGTCCTGACCTTCGCTCTCCCACACCAGCACGAAGTCTCCGTCGGCGTCCATCGCCGCGGCGGTGCGCTCCTGTTGCTCGAGGGTGTAGGAGTTGACCTGGAGCTCGAGGCCGCGTTTCGGCGCCTGGCCCGGCGCGTCGGCCGCGAGCGCCGCGCCCATCGCCAAGGCAATCGCTCGTGCCCGAGTGAAGACAGGAATCCGCGGCACGTCTCGCTCCACCCACCCCGTTCGCACTCGGGCCCAAGCCTACCGCTACGCCCTCGAAGATAGAGGCGGCGGGGAGCGAACGCGCCACGATCAATCTAGAGTATCGATGTACGCCTCGATGTCCGGCGCGCTGCACCGCGTACACCCACCACCCACCGCGCCGGTGATCAGCGTGTTGCCGCGGAAGCCGAACACGTAGCGCAGCATCAGCAGCGTGTCGGTGAGGGCGTCCACCACGCCGTTGCCGTCGACGTCGATGGTGGCGCCGCCGCCGGCAAAGCGCTGGCCGAAGATCCCGAACAGATAGCCGTCCTGGGTATCGCTCATCCACGCCACCACGAAGGCGCCGGTGCCGGTCATGCCGATCGCGGGCCGCCGCTGGTCGTCGGTGAAGTAGGTGTTGACCTGGAACTCGGGGCCTTGCGCCGCGCCCGCCGAGGTGAAGCGCTTCCCGAAGACTCCGGCGATATTGCCGTCGAGACCACCCGAGTCCTCCCAGTTGACCACGAAGTCGCCGTCGCTCTCCGCCGCGATCGCGGCGAAGCGCTGGGTGCCGGCCGTGGTCGTGTTGACCTGGAACTCGAGGCCCAGGGCCACGCCGGCCGAGCTGAACCGCCGCGCGAAGATGCCGGCTCCACTGCCATCCTCGGCGCTGTGCCAGGCGATCACGAAGTCGCCGTCGGCGTCGACCGCGACCGTGGGCTCGGCTTGGTCGCCCGTGATGTAGCTCGGAACCTGGAACTCGGTCGCGAGCGCATTGCCAGATGAGTCGAACCGCCGCGCGAAGATGCCCAGATCGCCCTCCTGGCCGTCGCTCTGCCAGGCGACCACGAACGCCCCCGCGCCGGTCATGCCGATCGACGGGTACTTCTGCGTCCCCGTGGTGTAGGTGTTGACCTGGAATTCACTCGCCTGCACCGCTCCTGCTGAGCTCACGCGTCGCGCGAAGATGCCGTACCCGCCGCCGCCCTCGCGCGGGCTCTGCCAGACCGCCGTGAAGTCGCCGCTGCTCCGGCGGCCGACGCGTGGGATGCGCTGCGCGCTTACGGTGTACTGGTTGAGCTGGAACTCGCCGCCCAGCGCGCCGCCGTTGGCGTCGAACCGTCGCGCAAAGACGCCGTAGTTGTCCTGATCCTGGACGCTCATGAACGCGACCACGAAGTCGCCGGCGGCGCCCATGGCGACCGCCGGCCTTCCTTGCGACCCGGTGGTGTAGGTGTTGACTAGGAACTGGACGCCCACAGCAGCACCCGCGGAGCTGAAGCGCTGGCCGAACACGCCGTTGCCCGCGCCGATGCTTTCCGGACCATTCCACAGGACGACGAAGTCGCCGTCGCCATCACGCGCCACCGTTGGATAGCGCTGACCCGAGTAGGAGTAGGTGTTGACCTGGAACTCGGCTCCCAGCTTGGCGGGCTGGGCCGACGCGAGTCCGCCGAGGATGAACACTGCCAGCGCGCACCAGAGGTAACGCGTCGTGAACGTCGCGCTCCTGGCCAGGCTCTTCCGCACTCGTGTCTCCCTCTTTGACGGTGGATCGAGCCGGGATGGTAGCGGACGCGTCGACCGGGCACAATGCGCCGCGACGCTCTGTGGCGGCCGGCGATGCCGATCGTTGGCTAGCGGCGCCAGCTCACGCCCAGCGACGGGATGATCCCGAACCAGGTCTTCGCCGGAAAGTCGACACCGAGCACGCCATCGTCGATCACGAACTGCTCGTCTTCGAGATCGCGACCGCGGTCATTCTCGCGATCGTAGAGATTCTGCACGTCGACGAAGAAGCGAAGCTCGCCGCGGCCGACTCGCGTAGCGCGGCTCGCGCGCAGGTCGAGCCGGTGGTAGTCGTCGAGGCGCTCCTCGTAGAAAGGGCCGACGTGATGGAGGATGACGAGCCGGCCGTCGCCGTCCGGTACGAGCTCCCCCGACAGCGTGGTCGACGGCCAGCCGCTGTGGTAGGACCACAGCCAGTCGAGGGTCCACTTGGCATTCGGTTTGAACGTCAGGTTCGCGGTCAGAGCATGGGGCTGATCGATCGAACGCCGCTGGTCGTCATCGCCGATGCGATCGAAGACTTCGCTCAGGCTGTAGCTGACCCACCACGAGATCGTCTCGCCGCCACGGCGATGGAAGCTGAGCTCGACGCCGCGCGCGTCGGCGCGATCGGCGTCGATCAGGATGCGATCGGCGGCGACCTCGGGGAAGGCGACGAAGGAGTCGAACAGCGTCTCGTAGCGAGGATGAGGACTCGACACGCGGCGCAGATAGGCGTCCGCCCGCAGCGACCCGTATCGCGCCCGCCTCTCGTAACCGAGCGTCCAGTGGGTCGACATCGCGGCGGGGAACAGGCGATCGTCGCCGAACTCCACCGCCAGCTCGTGCGGCCGCTGCGACTGGAAGAAGCGCCCCCAACCGAAGCGTAGAGCGCTGCTCGAATCGAGCTCGAGCGCCGCGCCCAGTCGCGGGCTCCATTCCTCGTCGTCGAGCCAGGTCTGGTGATCGAAGCGGGCGCCCGCTTCGACCGTGACGCGGCCCAGACGCAGCCGGTCCGAGGCATGAGCCGCCGTATGGTTGCCGGCGATCCGCCGATCGAACACGACGAAACCGGTACGCGAGAAGAAGCGCGGATCGTCGATCGGGTCGGGGAGATCGAAATCGTTGCGGTAGTCGTAGTCGGCATCGTAGCGACGGATCTCGGCGCCGGCCGTCAACAGATGGCGGCTGCTCGGCTCGATGGTCCAGGTCTGCCGTAGGCCGAGCACTTCGAGCCCGCGCTCGTCGTCGAGGTCGAATTCCTCCCTCGGGGCGCGCTCGCTCGCCACCCGGTCACGATCGACAGAGGCGTATGAGGCTACCGTGACGAACATCGCCTTCGGCGTCGCCACCTGCTGCAGCGTCAGACCGAGGTGTTGGTTGCGCCAGCGACTGTCGATCGAGAACTGATCGGTGGGATCGTCGCTGTCGCGAAAGTCGGCGCTGTCGCCGGCGACCAGTCCCTCGAGAGACAACGTCGATCCGGCGGCGACGTCGAAGTCGAGCCTGGAGAAGACGTCCCAGTATCTGGGGTCCGGCACCTCGCCCCCGTCGTCATCGGCAACGCCCTCGTCGACGAAGTCGAGGACCAGATCGAGGTAGCCGCGCCGCGCGGAAGCGAGCCAGCTTCCCTGGTCACCGGCGAACCTGCGTGCGCCTCCGACCCATGCGTTCGAGAAGCTGATGCCGGCGTTGAGCTGGTTGGCGGTGGGCGTGCGCGTGCGCATGTCGAGCACGGCCGTCATGCGGTCCCCCCAGAGGGTGGGGAAGGCGCCCGCGAAGAGATCGACGCGGTCGATCACCTCCGGATCGAGGATGCTGAAGATGCCGGTCAGGTCCTCGAGATGGAACGGCGCGAAGAGCTCGAGTCCATCGAGCGAGACCAGCACCTCGTCGTACCGCCCGCCCCGGACGTTGAATCGAGCGGATGCCTCGTTGCCGGACGTTGCCGGCATCGCGCGAACGGCGCGGTTGAGGTCGTCGCCGAAGTGCGGCAGCTCGAGGATCTGACGGCGGTCGAGATTGACGCTGGCGGTCACTTCCTCGCCGAGGATCGAGTACGGCGTCGAGACCACGATCTCCTCGGCGGCCTCGCCCAGGCGATGGACGGCATCGACGCCTGGCTGGGCCGGCGCGTTGCCGTCGAGCGCGGCGCGCGCACCGCTCGATGCCGCCGCGGCGTCGAGCACGACCAGGTAGATGCCGAGCGGGCTCTCCTCGAGCGTTAAGCCATGAGGAGCGAGGAGGGCGAGGGCTTCGTCACGAAGGTTCGATCGACCAGCCGGCGCCGTCGCACCCTCGTCTCGATCCGAGACCAGGAGGTCGCGCGGCACCAGGGACGACGAGTAGACGATGGGCAGACCGCGGTCGCGCAGCGCTTCGAGCGCGTCACGCACGGTCAGCCGATCGACGGCCTGCGCGCTCGATGGCAACGACACGAGCGCGAGCCACAGCGCGCCGGCGAGGCCGAACAGGAGCGCCACGCCTCGGCGGCGACCTGGCGCGAGACCAGGTCGCTCAGCCAGCATCGGCGGCTTCGAGGAAGAGTGTTCCGCCGTCGACTCGAGCGACCAATCCATACAAGCGCGGCACGATCTCGAGCGCATCCAGGGGCCCGATGCGCAGCTCGCCGGCGATGCGCTCGCCGCCGAGACGGGCGTGCAAGGCGGGATCGGCGAAGACGACTTGGCGTCCGGTCTCGCGCGTCACCCAGGTCAGCACTCGATCGAGGGTCCACCCCTGGACGTCGAGCGCCGGCGCCGCTTCGACCGTCCAGCTCCACACGTCGGCGAACGGCGCGATCTGGCGCCGCTCGGCGCCGCTCGGCGCCGTCCATTCGAGCTCGGATCCGGCCGCGGCGAGGTACCGCTCGCTCCCGGTCGTGAACGCGACGACGCCTTCGCGGACTCGTGTACGCAGCGTGCCGCCCGCAACCGCGACCTCGAACTGCGTCCCCACCTCCGTGACGACGCCGAGCTCGGTGTGGATCTCCAGCGCCGGACCCGTCCCCTCGGCCGACCGGTCGCCGCGATGATCGACGTAGAGCTTGCCCCGCTCCAGCTCGAGGCGCCCACGCGCCGCCAGCACGACGCTGCTCTCCGGCGCGATGCGGACCGAGGTCTCGTCGTCGAGCGCGAGCGCGACCACGGCGCCGGCCCTGGTTTCGATCCGCGAACCGGCGGCAAGGCTCGCCCCCGCCGCGAGCGCACGTCGGGTCGCTGGATCGTCGTCGGCGATCGAGATCGCGTCGCCGCGAACGAGTACAGCCGCGGCCACCGGCGGCGGCGGGGCCGGCGTGGAGCCGGATGGGCCGCCATCCATGCGCGTCCACCACAGTGCGACGGCTGCCGCGATCGCGAGGCTCGCGGCGATCGGAAGGGCGACCATCGTCCAGCCTCGACGCTGCGTGGGCTTGGCGGCGACGCGGTCGCGCCACTGTGCTTCGACGGCGGCGCGTGCCCGGGCCTCGAGCTCCGGCGGCGGAGCTTCGCGGCTGCCGGCGGCGCGCAACAGC
>DATAFT010000221.1:0-4506 GCA_036257295.1 Thermoanaerobaculia bacterium | reverse complement strand
AGAAGGGCGGCGTGCTCCTCACCGGGTATGAGACGTTCCGCGGCGCCGCCGACGCGGTGCTCGATGGCACCGTCGACGTGGCGCTGCTGCCGATCGAGAACTCGACCGCGGGCAGCATCAACCAGACCTACGACCAGTTGTCCGAAGGCGGGCTCACCATCAACGCCGAAGTGGTGAGCCAGGTCGAGCACTGTCTGCTCGCGCACTCGGGCACGCGGATCGAGGACCTCCGCACCGTGATGTCGCACCCACAGGCGCTGCTCCAGTGCGAGCAGTTCCTGCGCGAGCGTCCGTGGCTCAAGCCGCAAGCGGAGTTCGACACCGCGGGGGCGGCGCGCAAAGTGCGCGAGTCGAACGACCGCACGTTGGCGGCGATCGCGAGCGAGTCGGCCGGGCGAGCGTTCGGCCTCGAGGTGCTGGCGCGGGCGATCCAGACCCAGCAGAGCAACTACACCCGCTTCGTCGAGGTGGCGCGCGAGCCGGCGCCCTGTCCGCCCGACGTTCCCTGCAAGACGTCGCTGGTGCTGGTGACCGCGCACAAGCCGGGCGCGCTGGGTGAAGTCATCGTCGCGTTCGCTCGCCGCGGAGTGAACCTGTCGAAGCTCGAGTCGCGTCCGATCCCGAGCCGGCCGTTCGAGTACCAGTTCTATCTCGACATCGACGGCCACTCGGCGTCCGAAGCGATCACCGACACGCTGCGCGAGATCCAGAACCAGGAGCTGACGCACGAGCTGCGCATCCTGGGCACCTACCCGAAGGCCACCTCGCGCGACCGCGCAGAGTCCCCCTGACTCCGACGCTGTGACCGCTTCACCTTACGACGTCGCAATCGTCGGCGGCGGCATCGTCGGGCTCGCGAGCGCGCTCACGCTCCAGCGTGATGCTCGCGTTCGTGCCGTGGTGCTCGAGGCGGAGAGCGACGTCGCCCGCCACCAGACCGGGCACAACAGCGGGGTCATCCACTCCGGCCTCTACTACAAGCCCGGATCGCACAAGGCGCGCGAGTGCGTCGCCGGCCGGCGCGCTCTGATCGAGCTCTGCGCCGAGCACAGCGTGCCGCACGAGATCTGCGGCAAGCTGGTGGTGGCGACCGAGCCCGAGGAGGTCCCGCGGCTCGACGAGCTCGAGCGCCGCGGCCAGGCCAACGGTCTGGTGGGCCTGCGCCGTCTACGGGCGGAAGAGATCGTCGAGCACGAGCCGCACGCCGTCGGTGTCGCCGGGCTGTGGGTGCCGGAGACCGGCATCGTCGACTTCGTAGCGGTGGCGCGGGTGTACGCGCGGCTGTTCCAGGAAGCGGGCGGCGAGGTCAAGCTCGGTCACCGCCTGACCGCGATCTGTCGTGAGGCGAGTGGGCTGGTGCTCGAGACCACGGGCGGCGCGGTCGCGGCCTCTGCGCTCGTCAACTGCGGCGGGCTTCAGTGCGACCGCATCGCGCGGATGGCCGGCGACGACCCCGGTGTGCGGATCGTTCCGTTCCGCGGCGAGTACTTCGAGCTCGCGGCTGAGCGCCGCTACCTGGTCAAGGGGCTCATCTACCCGGTTCCCGACCCGCAGTTCCCGTTCCTCGGCGTGCATCTGACGCGAGGCGTCGGCGGCGAGGTCGAGGCCGGACCCAACGCCGTGCTCGCGCTCGACCGCCACGGCTACCAGCGCGGCAGCTTCGCCGCGCGCGACGCGCTCGACAGCCTCCTCTATCCCGGGCTGTGGAGAATGGCGGCGCGCAACTGGCGGATGGGACTCGACGAGATGCGCCGCTCCGGTAGCCGCCGCCTCTTCGCGGAGTCGCTGCGCCGCTTCGTGCCCGAGATCCGCGAGGACGACCTCACCGGCGGCGGCAGCGGCATTCGCGCGCAAGCGATGGACCGGCAGGGCAAGCTGCTCGACGATTTCCACTTCGTCGACGGCGACCGCACCATCCACGTGCTCAATGCTCCCTCGCCGGGCGCCACCGCGTCGCTCGCGATCGGGGCGGAGATCGCGCGGCGGGCGCGCGAGCGGTTCGTCGCATAGGCTCGCAATTCGCGATGTCGAGAGAGCTGCGGTTCGAGGTCAGTCCGTCAGCGGGTGAAGTGAGCGCCGTCTACGACGCGACGCCCGATGCCAAGGCGCTGTTCGTCCTGGCGCACGGCGCCGGCGGCGGCATGAAGAGCGCCTTCCTCGAAGACATGGCCGCCCGCCTCGGCACGCGCGGCGTCGGCACTTTCCGCTACCAGTTCCCCTACATGGAGCAGCGGCGTCCACGCACCGACCCGCCGGCGGTCGCGACCAGGACCGTGCGCGCGGCGGTCGACGCGGCGATCGCCGCGATGAAGAGCGAGGGGCGATCGCTGGCGCTGGTCGCCGGCGGCAAGTCGTTCGGCGGCCGCATGAGCGCGTACGCCGCGGCCGACAAACCATTGCGCGAGGTGCGCGGTCTCGCGTTCCTCGGCTTTCCACTGCACCCGCCGAAGAGCCCGGCGACCGATCGCTGGGAGCCGTTGCCGCGGGTCGCCGTGCCGATGCTGTTCCTGCAGGGAACGAAGGATGCGCTCGCCGATCTGTCGCTTTTGCGTCCGCTGATCGGCACGCTGGCGCCGCCGGCGACGCTCCACGTGATCGAGGGCGCGGATCACTCGTTCAAGGTCACCAAGAAGGCCACCGGCCGAACCACGAGCGAGGTTCTGGACGAGCTGGCCGACACGATCGCCCGCTGGGCGCTCGTCCTACCCGAGGTGGGTCACCAGAAGAATCTGTTCTGAGCCAAGACGGAGATAGAGCATGACGATGGTGGAACCGGCAAAGCTCACTCGCGCGGAAGCGACCGCTCGCCTCACCGGCCCCGGCGGTGATTTCGAGATCGTCCGCGAGACGATCCGCGGCGTCGAAGTCAAGGTCTGGAAGAACGCCCCGCGCTCGCTGCGAGACGTCCTCGCCGGCAGCGCCGCGCACGGCGATCAGACGTTCCTGGTGTACGAGGGCGAGCACCTCTCGTTCGCGCGGCATCTGCGCGCCGTGGCGGCGTTCGCCAACGTGCTGCGGGAACGCTACGGCGTGGCCAAGGGCGACCGCGTCGCGATCGCGATGCGCAACTATCCGGAGTGGTCGATCGCGTTCTGGGGCGCCGCCGCGATCGGCGCCATCGTGGTGCCGCTCAACGCCTGGTGGAAGGGCGCCGAGCTCGAGTACGGCCTCTCCGACTCCGGCTCGAAGTTCCTGATCGCCGACGAGCAGCGCTTCGACGAGCTGCGCGATCGCTATCAGTCTCTTCCGCTCGCCGGCGTCGCGGTCGCGCGCGCCCGCGGCGACCTGCCGCGCGGCATCGAACGATTCGAGGATCTCTTCGCGTCCGGTAGTGGCGACGTCGATCTTCCGGCGGTCGAGATCGAACCCGAAGACGACGCCACGATCTTCTACACCTCGGGGACGACCGGCCTTCCCAAGGGCGCGCTGGGAACGCACCGAAACATCTGCAGCAACCTCACCTCGCTCGAGTTCCTCGGCAAGCAGCGCGAGCTGCGGCTGGGCCTGGTCCCGCCCGCCGAGCCGCCGAAGCTGGCAAGCCTGCTCTCCGTTCCGTTCTTCCACGTCACCGGCTGCCACTCGACGCTGGTGCCCGCTCTCAAGCTCGGCTCCAAGGTGGTGCTGGTCTACAAGTTCGTGCCGGAACAGGTGGTCGAGCTGATCGAGCGCGAGCGCATCACCTCGTTCGGCGGCGTGCCGTCGATCGCGTGGCAGGTGCTCGAGGCCGCCAACTTCGGCAAGCACGACCTCTCGAGCGTGCTGCGCATCGGCTATGGCGGCGCGCCGGCGGCGCCAGACCTGGTGCGCCGGCTCAACCAGACCTTCCCCAACGTGGCGCTCTCGAACGGCTACGGGCTCACCGAGAGCTCGTCGGTGACGTCTTCGAACGCGGGCGACGACTATCTGCGCAAGCCCACCAGCGTCGGGCCGCCGGTTCCCGTCTGCGAGCTGAAGGTGGTCGACGACGACGGCCGCGAGCTGCCGCTCGGCGAGGCCGGCGAGCTGTGGATCAAGGGCCCCAACATCATCAAGGGCTACTGGAACAAACCCGAGGCCACCGCCAAGACCATCACCGACGGGTGGCTGCACTCGGGCGACGTGGCGCGTCTCGACGACGAGGGCTTCATCCACCTGGTCGATCGCAAGAAGGACATCGTCATCCGCGGCGGCGAGAACGTCTACTGCGTCGAGGTCGAGGCCGCGCTGTGCGAGCACCCCGAGGTGCTCGACGCCGCGGTGTTCGGCATCCCGCACCGCGTCCTCGGCGAGGAGGTGGCGGCCGCGGTCAAGGTGAGGAACGGCTCGACGCTCGACGCCGACGAGCTGCGCGAGCATGCGGCGGCGCGGCTGGCGCGGTTCAAGGTGCCGGTGAAGATCACGATCCGACAGGAGGACCTGCCGCGCAACCCCAACGGCAAGATCCTCAAGCGAGAGCTGCGCGAAGAGATGGTGCGGTCGGCCGTCGTAGAGTAGAACGCCGCCACCCAATACGAGGAGCGATCCATG
>DATAFT010000190.1:0-3770 GCA_036257295.1 Thermoanaerobaculia bacterium | reverse complement strand
CATGGCGTTGGGAGCGACGCCGCGCAACGTGCTGGCCTGGATGCTCTACGACGGCATGCCGTCGCTCATGGCCGGGGTCGGCCTCGGCGTTCTCCTCGCCCTCGGAATCGGCCGGCTGCTCTCGAGCGCGCTGTACGGAGTCAGCGGCCTCGACCTGATCACGTTCGTCGCCGCGCCCTTCGCCCTGGCCATCGCGACGCTGCTCGCCGCGTATCTCCCGTCGCGGCGCGCCACCCGGCTGGCGCCGTCGCAGGCGTTGCGCGAAGAGTAGGGGAGCAGATCGTCTGCTCCCTCGAGTGGGCGCAGGCAAGCTGCGCCCCTACGTCCGGGCTCGCGGGGCTGCGATCGTGCGAGAGTAGCCGGCATGAAATTCGGACTGCGCTACTGCAACACCGGTCGCGGCGTCGATCCCGCGTACGCCGTCGAGTTTGCACAAGCGTGTGAGGAGGCTGGATTCGAGTCGTTGTGGACCGTCGAGCACACCGTGGTGCCCGAGGGCTACGAGTCGGCCTATCCGTACTCTCCGGACGGCAAGATGGCGGGGGGCGCGAACGACTTCCCGCTGCCGGACCCGCTGATCTGGATGGCGTACGTCGCGGCGGCGACCTCGCGCATCAATCTCGGTACCGGCATCATCATCCTGCCGCAGCACAACCCCATCATCACCGCCAAGCAGGTCGCGACTCTCGATCACCTTTCGGGCGGGCGCGTGATCCTCGGGATCGGCGTCGGCTGGCTCGAGGAGGAGTTCCGCGCGCTGGGTGTTCCGTTCGAGGGTCGCGGCCGCCGCACCGATGAGTACGTCGCTGCGATGCGCGAGCTGTGGTCGGGTGATCCGCCGACGTTCCATGGCGAGTTCGTCCGCTTCGACGGCGCGCACTGCCGGCCGCGACCCATGCGCGGCCTGGTGCCGATCGTGGTCGGCGGCCACTCCGAAGCGGCGGCGCGGCGCGCCGGCCGGTTGGGCGACGGGTTCTTCCCGGCGCGTGGTGCGCCAACCGAGCTGATCGAGCTGGCGCGGCGTAGCGCGGAGTCGAGCGGGCGCGATCCGGCAGCCCTCGAGATCACCGCCGGCGTTCCCGACGATCTGGCTGAAGTACCTAGTCTTGCCGCGCTCGGCGTGAGTCGGTTGCTGGTGCCGGTGACGCCGATGGCCGGGATGGCCACGCGCGTAGCGACACCTCAGGACGCGTTGGCTTGGCGCGACACCATTGCGCGATACGCTGCTGCGTAGAGAGCTGGTACCACCTCATGCGCGTTCATTTGATCGACGGCACCTACGAGCTCTTCCGGCACTTCTACGCGATGCCGAGCCAGACCAACGCCGCCGGCGAGGAGATCGCGGCCGCGCGCGGCGTCGTGGTCTCGATGATGAACCTGCTGCGCGACGGCGCCACCCACGTCGCGGTGGCGACCGACCAGATCATCGAGTCGTTCCGCAACGACCTGTGGCCCGGCTACAAGACCGGAGCCGGCATCGATCCCGCGCTGTGGTCGCAGTTCCCGATCGTCGAGGAAGCGCTCGCGGCGATGGGCCTCGTGGTGTGGGCGATGGTCGAGTTGGAGGCCGACGACGCGTTGTGCGCCGGCGCTCGCTTGGCGGCGGCCGATCCACGCGTCTCCGAGGTCCTCATCTGCACCCCCGACAAGGACCTCGCGCAGTGCGTCGTGGGCGAGCGCGTGGTGCAGCTCGACCGGCGCCGTGGCATCCGCAGCGGCGACGCCGGCGTTCACGCCAAGTTCGGAGTCGGCCCGGAGTCGATCCCGGACTGGCTCGCGCTGGTCGGCGACAGCGCCGATGGTTATCCGGGGCTGCCGGGCTGGGGTGCCAAGTCCGCCTCCGCGGTGCTGGCGCACTATCGTCATCTCGAGCAGATCCCGCACGCGGCGCGCGAGTGGGCGATCGACGTGCGCGGCAAGGACCGGTTGGCGGCGTCGCTGCGCGAGGGCTTCGAGCTCGCGCTCCTCTTTCGCAAGCTGGCGACGTTGCGTCCGGACGCGCCGATCAGTGCCGCGGTCGACGAGCTCGAATGGCGCGGGCCGCGCGCCGACTTCGCGCGCATGGCGGACCGTCTCGAAGCGAGCGATCTCCAGCGTCAGCTTCGCGACGGTGGCGCGGCCGCCGCCGGCGCCGCGTCCTTCGATTCGCCGGGCGGCACCAGCTCGAGCACCGGATAGTCCTCGACGATCGCCTTGAACGCTTCGACCGGAGAGCCGGCGGGAACCTCGAAGTAGCGCTGCACCGCACCGCGGTATCGCTCGAGATAATCCTTGAGGATCGGCGGCCGCTCGGCCGGGGGCACCAGCCGCACCGCGAACTCCTGCACCGAGCGTCCGCGACACACCCGAACCTTGCCGGCCGCGAGCGCGTTCTTGACCCACTCCGTCCAACCGCGGGGCGCCACCAGATACGGCCTGCCGTTGCGCCGCATCAGGTTGACCGGCGTGGAATAGAGCCGCCCGCTCTTGCGGCCTACGACCTCGAGGCGATAGGTGTACGCCGGGCCCAGACCGCGATTCGCCAGGACGTCGATCAGGCGGTTGAGCTGACGCTCGACGAAGCCCACGCGCACGAAGCGCTGCGGCTCGGGCACTACGTCTCGGCCTCGATGCGCTCCCACAACAGCCGTTCGTCACGGCCGGGATCGTCGGCCACCGCGCACACGTCGTTCCACAGCATCGTCGAGCGGCGTTCGCGCGTGTACGCCGGCCACTCCGGGATCCCCGCGTGACTCGGCTTGCCGCTGCGCGCGAAGGCGATCCAAGCGTCGCTCATCTTGGCGGCGAGCGCCACCGCGTCGGGTCCGCCGCCGGTGATGTCGTCATTGAGCTGCGCGTTGGCGAAGACGAACGGGATCTCGAACGCGTGGGCCGCGCGGAAGCGTCCCTCCCACGCCGGTGTGCGCCAATCGAACCGATACATGTAGACCGGCGCCGCGCGCTGATCCGCCTTGCGCTCGGCGAGCCGGATCGAGTTCATGCGGAACCTCTGGTCGCTTGCGAGCGTGAAGTAGAGATCGGAAGGGGTCGCTTTCGGCTGTCCCTTGCGGTAGGTGTCGATCAGATCGCCGGCGTGCTTGGCGTCGAGGCGCGCGACGCGCTCGCGCAGGCCGGCGTCGTCGAGCTCGTAGAGCGCGAGATCGCCGGTGACGAACAGCGTCTGCTCGTGCTGGTTGCTCCCGATCATCAACGGGACGTCGGCGGACTCGGCGGGACCGGTGGGATCGAAGGGATGGTGCGGAAGGTCGGCGCCGATCACGGGCCGGAAGCTGCCGCCGCCGTCGCGCGACGCCTTGGCCGCCGCGGCGGTGTGCGCCGCCAGCAGCTTGTCGGCGGGCACTGCGCGCAGCGCGTCGAGCTTCGAAGCCTCGATGCCGAGCTCGGCGAACAAGATCGCCGCCAGCTTGGTCGCGTTCTCGCGCGTTTCGACCCGCAGACCCGGTCCGCTCTGGACCACCGCGCGATGGAAGAGTCCCTTGGCGCCCGGCATTCCCATCAGGACCGAAACCTTGGCGCCGCCGCCCGACTCGCCGAAGATCATCACGTTCGACGGATTGCCGCCGAAGCGCTCGATGTTGTCGCGCACCCATTGGAGCGCGAGCACGATGTCGAGCATGCCGGCGTTGCCAGACGACTCGAGGTCCTTGCCCGCGAGATCGCCGAGATGGAGGTAGCCGAAGACGTTGAGACGGTGGTTGACCGTCACCGTGACGACGTCGCCGCGCTTGACCATGTTGATGCCGTCGTACGACGAGCTCGTGCCGCTGCCC
>DATAFT010000156.1:0-3031 GCA_036257295.1 Thermoanaerobaculia bacterium | reverse complement strand
GAGCTGCGCGGGGTGTGGCCCGGCATCGAGCCCGACGTCTACGAGGCGCTGCGCGCCGAGACCGCGGTCAAGCGTCGCGCGCACGCGGGTGGACCCGCTCCCGATCGCGTGCGCGAGCAGATCGAGGGCGCGCGCGAGGCGCTGGCGCGGCACCGGCGCTGGCTCGACGGAGCGTCGTCGCCGCCGCCGATCGTGCGCGCGCATCGCGAGGGCCGATTGCTCGCCGAGGTGCTGCCGTGACGGAGACGCGTTCGTGAGCCGCCGCGTCCGCGAGCAGGCGATCCTCGAGCTGATCGATTCCGAGGCGGTCTCCAATCAGGACGAGATCGTCGAGCGGTTGCGCGAGCGCAACATCCAGGCGACGCAGGCGACGGTGTCGCGCGACGTCAAGAGGCTCGGTCTGGTCAAGACGCCGGCGGGCGGGGGCGGCGGCTATCGGTACGCGGCGCCCGCGGTGCGCCCGCGCTCGACGCAGCGCGGGCGGCGCCAGCTCAAGATGATGTGCGAGCAGTTCGTCACCAAGATCGAGCCGGGTGGCGCGCTGCTCGTGCTCAAGACGCTCAGCGGGCGCGCCAATGCGGTGGCGGTCGCTCTCGACGAGTGTCGGCTCGAGGAGATCGTCGGCACCATCGCCGGCGACGACACCATCCTGGTGATCGCGCGCGACCAGCGCGGCCGCGACAAGGTGAGGAAGCTGTTCGACGAGATGGTGGGATAGCGGCGAGGAGTGCGGATGAGGCAATCGAGGGCGTCACGGCGACTGATGGCGTGGGTGGTGCTCTCGATCGCGGCGGCGGGAGGGAACGGGCAGGAGCTCAAGCCCGCCTTCATCTACGGCGTCGACTACACGTTCGAGCGGGTGCGGGCGACCAGGAAGAGCGGCGACACCGCGGATCCCGCGGACATCACCCTGGTGTCGTACGTCTACCGCCCGCTGCGGACCGACCGTCACCAGGTCGTCCTCTGGAGCCATGGCTCGACCAATAGCATGGCCATCCCGCCCGGTGAGCCGAGGGGCGTGCCGCCGACGATGATTGATTTCTTCACGTCGCGCGGCTACACGTTGGTGGCGCCGTCGCGCCGGGGTGTGGGCGAGTCGTCCGGGACCTACCGTGAGGAGTGCGCGGTCTGGGCGGGAAAGTGCACTCGAGCCGAGTACCTGGAGCTCTTCGTGTCCGGACTCGCGGAGGCGGTGCTCGATACGTCGGCGGTGATCGACCAGAACATCCTCGGAGGCCTCGTCCCCCGCGACTCGCGCCTCCTGCTGGCGGGACAGTCTCGCGGCGGGTTCCTATCGCTAGTGATGGCGGCGGAGCGCCCGGCGCTCGTGAGCGGCGTGGTCAACTTCGTCGGCGGCTGGTTGTCGATCAACGACGTGTGGTCTGCCGAGGACAACGAGAAGGCGCTGAAGCTCCAGATCGATCGGTTGTCGACGCTCGGCGCCCGTATCCGGGCGCCGACCATCTGGGTGTACGGCGCCCGCGACCCGTTCTACGCCGAGTCGACCAGTCGCCAGCTCCATCGCGCCTTCACCGAAGCAGGTGGAAAGGGCGAGTACTTCTTCGTGCCCA
This sequence comes from Thermoanaerobaculia bacterium, assembly GCA_036257295.1. Lineage (GTDB taxonomy): Bacteria > Acidobacteriota > Thermoanaerobaculia > Multivoradales > Multivoraceae > DATAFT01. The sequence continues at coordinate 1,460 of DATAFT010000156.1, read as the reverse complement.
CTCACACGCTCAACAGCGGACACGAGGTAGGAAGGGACCCCTCGCTGTGGGAAGGCGCCGTCGATCGGTTCTTGAAGGGTCTGCAGTGACTCTGCAGAATCGAGTCGACCCCTGGGGTCGCCTGCTGGCGGTCGAAGCCAGGGGCACGTTGATGGGCAATCGCGGGCTTCTCCACGACGACCGCCGGCGAGTGGTGCGGAACTTTCGACTCGAGCGTTGGCTGCTCTGCGTTCTGGACTTCAAAGATCGCAAGCGCACGGTAATGGCGCCGGGGCAGTACACCGAGCTCTTCTTCCTGGACGAAGCGACCGGACTGGCCGCCGGGCACCGGCCCTGTTTCGAGTGCCAGCGGCCGCGGTACCGAGAGTTCGTGGACGCCTGGACGCGGTCCAACCCGGACCTCGCCGGCAACGCGACACCGACCGCGGCGCGGCTCGATGCGGTGCTACACGAGGAGCGGATCGACTCGCTGGGAAAAAAGCGAATCCACGAGGCGGACCTTGCCGAGATGCCGATCGGCGCGATGATTCTCGCCGACGACGGAGTGCAACCGATGTTGGTCGCCGAGGATGCTCTCTACCCTTGGTCGGTAACGGGCTACGGTCCGCCGGTTCGACGACCGGCGCGTGGTCAAGCTCGGATGCTCACGCCACCGTCCGTCGTCGGCGCGCTGCGGGAGGGGTATGTGGCGTCGGTCCATCCAACCGCGCGGAGTCGATCGTGAGCACGGCCTCGAACCTCCGGCGCCTTGCGGTGCTGTGGTTCGTCGCTACGGGGTTGGCGCTCACCGCGGCGTTGATCGGCTGGAGCAAGGACGGGGAGATCGAGTGGTCGCTGTTCGCCGGCGCGGCGTTCACGGCGGTGATGGGCTGGAGCGCGTTGCGGCGGTCGAAGTCTACCGACGAGTGACCGCGGCAGGAGTGTCGAATGTGAGTGAGCTACGCCATCGTCTTCGTCGGCGACATGAACCGCTCGGTCGCGTTCTATCGCGACACGGTCGGGCTCACGCTGCGGTTTCAGACTCCGGGTTGGACCGAGTTCGCGACCGACGGCGCCACGCTTGCGCTGCACGCCGCGGAAGCGCCGAAGCCGGAGCGGGACGACGAGGAGCGGATTCCGGCCGGTCGCTGCCGCCCGGGGATCGCGGTGCCCGACCTCGATGAGTTCCATCGGCGGATGGTCGAGCAGAACGTGCCCTGCATCCAGGAGCCGAAGGACGTCTTCGGCGCGCGCATCGCGCAGTATCTCGATCCGGACGGGCTCGCGATCTCGGTGAGCGAGGAACGCAGAACCAATTGAGTTCGGGCGGCGCTCGCTCGCGCGGCGCGATCAGCCGCCGGGCACGATCCCCAGCTCCTTCGCCCGCCTTCTCACCTGATGCGCCTCGCGTGTCTCCTGCGAGCTGAAGCGCTGCTCGCGCCAGGGGTCGCCGTAGGTGTGGTAGCCGTTCTCCTCCCAGA
>DATAFT010000130.1:0-2734 GCA_036257295.1 Thermoanaerobaculia bacterium | reverse complement strand
GCTGCCATTCGCCCGCTCGCTCACGCGGTAGCAGAAGCGGAACGGGGCCGTCCTCGCCACGTCGATCGCCATTCGCCAGTTGGCGCCCGCGGTGGGCGAGGGCTTCGACACTCGGTAGGAGTACTCGAGCTCGGGAACGCCGGTTCCGTACACGAACGCGTCGGCGAACGGCTTGAGGTCGAGCTTGCTGGCGTTGGCGACGACGCCGATGAAGTCCTCGGTCGAGAGCGAACGTCCGGACGCCTTTTCAGCCAGCCATCGCAGCACGGTGTGGAAGCCCTCCTCGCCGATCCGCTGCGCCAGCACGTTGAGCACCAGCGCTCCCTTGGTGTAGACGATGGCTTGATATGCGCTCTCAGACAGACTGGAATCGAGCCGCTCGCCGAGCACCACCGGCCCCAGCGACTCGATGGGCTGGCCGGTGGCGGAGTCCAGGTTCAGGTAGCTCTTCCAGCCGGTGAGCGGCCCGTTCCAGGTCTCCACTCGCCACGCCAGGTGCTTGCGCGCATAGAACGCCGCGCTGTAGTCGGCCAGGGCCTCGCTCAACCATTGGTCGCGATAGCTGCGCCATGACACCTGATGGCCCCACCACTGGTGCGAGATCTCGTGCGCGATGGTGGCGCGCGGGTCCGGAGCGCCGGCTGCCGCATGGAAGATGTCGTCGTGGGCCATCTCGCTCGAGAGCGTGACGAAGCCGAGCATCGATTGCGAGAAGTCCTGCTGAGTGGTCACCACGACGAGCTGCTTCGACGGCAGCGGTCCGAAGGCAGCGCTCAGGTTGGTGACAGTGTCCACCACGGCCTCGAGCAGCGCCTTGCCGGCCAGCTCGGACCTCGAGACGCCATCGATCGCCACCACTACATCGACGTCGCCGGCCCGGCCTTCGAAGGTCTGGAACTGGCCGAACTGGAACGTGTAGCCCAGGGTCGGACGGCCGACGCGTCGGCGTTGCCAGCGCAGATCGCCCTCGGCGCCCTCGCTGTCGAGCTCGCCGACCGCCATCAGCTCCCACTTCTTGGGCCAGCGCAGCAGGACGTCGTAGGTCGCGAGGTCCGCTTCGCCGGCGTGCGGATACCAGAGCAGCGTGTCGCGCAGGTGAAAGGACCGTCCCCCGGAGACCTCGGTCTCATCGAACGCTTGTCCCTCGTAGCGCAGCTCGACCTCGATCGTCTCCCCGGCGCTCGGTGGGCGGTCGAGCACGACGCTGATCCGTCCCTCGGACTGGAGGAAAGGCGCCGGCACGCGATCGCCCTCGAACGCCGCGCTCACCAGCAGATCGCCCAGCATCTCGAACGTCGCCACACGGTTGCCGTCGCCGTTCGCCCGCAGCCGCACCCGGGTGCGGCCCTCGATCCTGTCGCCGCCGGCTCCGACTTCGGCTTCGATCTCGTAGTGCGTGGGCTCGAAGCTCGACTGCCCCTTCGCCTTCTCGCCGTCGCGCTCGAGCGGCATCGAGAGCCAGGAGTCCCAGCGCCCGAGCGTGTCCTCCGAGACGCCGAGCAACCGTCCGCGCCGCTGCTCGCGGTGGACGATGCGACCGATCTTCTTGCGCTCCTTGTCGGTCAGGTCGAACGGCTCGAAGGCGCCCATGGCCACCTGCTCGACCGCGCGCGGCTCGACCGAGAGCAGGAAGCGCCCCAGCGTCTTGCCCTCGAAGGCGCCGATGAAGATGTTGCCGGCGCCGGTCTCGCCCAGGACGTCGGCCAGGATCGCTTCTTCGACCGCGAGGATCCGGCGCTCCGGGCTCGACCGCCAGGCGGCGAGCAGCTCTCGTGCGCGCTCCAGGGGACCGCCGGCAGGGCCGGCCGCGGGCCTGGATCGGATGGCCGCCGCGGCGGCGTCGTTCGCGACCACCAGCACCGCGGCGCTGATCGGCTCGTTCAGCCGTCGGGCGCCGGCGAAGATCTCGAGCTGACCCGCTTCGATCGGATCGCTCGGCGCGATCTCGAGGGTGCCCTCGCCGACGAACACGTACTCGCGCGCGGTGGCCGCCGCGCCGTCGACCGCCACCGGCTGCGCCGGGTAGATCCGCCCGGTGCGCAGCGTGAGCGAGCCGGGTCCGGACTTGAGCACGAGCCCAGCGGCGACCACGGCATCGCCCTCGCTCACCCTCGGCGCGTTGATGCGCGCGCGCAGCGCATCGACCTCGACCTGCGTGATGGCGCCGGCCGGCGCCGCGACCGGCGCGAGGAAAGCGAGCACCAGCGCCTTCGTCACCACCCGCAAGAGCATCGATTCACGCTCTGGGACAGGCCTTGGATCCTATCCGAGCCCTCGTGCTCCAGTATGCTCCCGTGCTCATCAACCTCGGAGTGTTTCGATGCAGTCGAGCGATCACATCCTGTCCGGCGTCCGCGTCGTCGAGCTCGCCACCGTCGTGTTCGTCCCGTCGACAGGAACGGTCATGAGCGACTTCGGGGCCGAGGTGATCAAGATCGAGCCGCCGGGCGGCGGCGACATCTACCGACGCTTCCACGAGCTGCCCGGAATGCCCGACTCCGAGATCGAGTACTGCTGGATCCTCGACGGCCGCAACAAGAAGAGCGTCGTTCTCGACCTCAAGACCGCGGCTGGGAAAGAGGCAGCCTACCGGTTGATCGCGACCGCCGACGTGTTCACCACCAACTGCCACCCGTCGGTGCTCGAGAAGCTGGGCATGACGTGGGAGGTCCTGCGCGAGAAGAACCCGCGGCTCGTCTTCGCTCACGGGACCGGCTTCGGCACCGAGGGCGCC
>DATAFT010000112.1:0-7038 GCA_036257295.1 Thermoanaerobaculia bacterium | reverse complement strand
CGACCTCCTCTAAGATCCGGTCAATCATGGCGAAGGCCTCGATTCTCGTCGAGCGCGAGCCGCCGGTCACCACCGTCGTCATCGATCGCCCCGAGGTGCGCAACGCCCTCGATCGAGCCGCGAGCGCCGAGCTGACGCGCGCGCTGCTCGCGTTCGAGGCCGACCCCGAGGCGCGGGTCGCGGTGCTCACCGGCGCCGGCGGCGCGTTCTGCTCTGGCGCCGATCTGCGCGAGCTGGCGCAGGGCGAGCTCTACGAGCCGTGGGCCGCGAGCGCGGATGGTCCGACCGCGAGGACTCTCGGCAAGCCCGTGATCGCCGCGATCGAAGGCGCCGCCTGCGCGGGTGGGTTGGGGATCGCGCTCTGGTGCGACCTGCGCGTCGTCGACGAGACCGCCGTCTTCGGCGTTTTCTCGCGACGGTTCGGCGTGCCAGATAGCTCCGGCACCACGGTGCGGCTGCCGCGATTGATCGGCCTCTCACGCGCTCTCGACCTCCTCTTGACCGGACGCGCGGTGCGCGCCGAGGAAGCGATCGCGATCGGCCTCGCCAATCGACTGGCGCCACGCGGCGAAGTGCGGGCCGCGGCCGAGGCTCTGGCGCGCGAGATCGCGGCCCATCCGCAGGGAGCGCTGCTCTGCGATCGCCGTTCCGCTCACGAGCAGTTCGATCTGCCGCTGGCCGAGGCTTTGCGTCGCGAGGCGGAAGGGAGTCGCGCCGCTCGTGAGCGCGACGCCGCCGATGGCGCGGCACGGTTCATCGCCGGCGAACGGCGAGGCATCGCCGGGGAGGGGGGCGGTGCCGGTGATGCCTCGCCGAGGCACGGCAGGTGAGCGCGGACGATCCAGCGCCGAGCTCCGTCGCGATACGGCGAGGCATCACTCTCCTCACGGTTTTGCTGGTCTTCGCGGTGGTCGTGCTATGGCTCGAGCCCGACCGCCCGCCGTCGTCGCGTCCGGTGTCCACGGTCGAGCCCACCCCGACACTGACGCCCGAGCTAGTGCTCCAACCCGCCGAGTTCTCCGACCTGGCCGGCTGGGACGAGGATCCGCTCGACGGTTTCGCCGGGACGTTGGCGAGGACGTGCATGGCGATCGCCGGGCGCACCGACGCTCGGAACGGCATCGCCGGATCGCCGGCGGACTGGCTGCGGGTGTGCGACCTCGCCGCGGCAGCGGCCGATCCCGCCGCGCTGCGGCAGGTGCTCACCAGCGAGCTTCGTCCGTGGTCGGTGCGCAATCGCGACCAGGATCGGGGTCTCCTCACCGGCTACTACGAGCCGCTGTTGCACGGCAGCCTCCGTCGCACCGATCGCTTCACGGTGCCGCTCTACCTTCGGCCACCGGAGTTGATCGACGTCGATCTCGGCGCGTTCCGCGACGACCTGCGCGGGCGGCGCCTCGCGGGGGTGGTGCGCGACAGCCGATTGGTGCCGTTCGCCGACCGAGCGGCGGTCGAGGAAGGTGCGCTCGACGGGCGGGAGCTCGAGCTGGTCTGGGTCGACGACGCGGTCGACGCGTTCTTCCTCCACGTCCAGGGCTCGGGACGCGTCGATCTCACCGACGGAACGCAGATGCGCGTGGGCTACGCCGCCCAGAACGGCCATCCCTACGTCGCGATCGGCAAGGAGCTGGTCGCCCGCGGCGCGATGCCGCTGGAGCAGGTGACCATGCAGTCGATCCGCGCCTGGCTCGAGAGTCATCCCGGGGAAGCGGCCGAGGTGATGCGAAAGAACCCGTCGTTCGTCTTCTTTCGCCGGCTCGAGGGCGCAGGTCCGTTGGGGAGCGCTGGCGTTGCCCTCGAGCCCTACCGCTCGATCGCCGTGGACACCGCGTTCCTGCCGATGGGTGTGCCGGTGTGGCTCGACGGCACCTGGCCCTCACCGCGCGTCGAGGAAGCCGATCGACCGCTGCGCCGCCTGGTGCTGACGCACGACACCGGCGGCGCGATTCGCGGACCGGTACGCGCCGACCTGTTCTGTGGGCACGGCGAGGAGGCGGCCGCCATCGCCGGCCGGCTCAAGCATCCGATCAGGATGTGGCTGTTGCTGCCGAAGCGGTAGAGCGTCAGGCCGCCGCTGCGGTCGTCGTCGTCACCGGATGCGCGCTCTCTCTACCGGTGTACCAGTATGCCCACAGGATGAACAGCGCCTGGATCGGGAAGCGCAGCCAGAGCACGCTGGTCGGCGCCTCGGGATAGAGGTGATTGTTCACCAGCATGTGCACGTGGACTGGCAGGAACGCGATCAGCATCAGGATGATGCCCCAGGCGGCCATCGCCGCGGTGCGCGGGATCGCCACCAGTAGACCGAGCACGATCTCGGCCACGCCGCTGAGATACACCAGCTCGGTGTGCAGCGGGATGTAGGGCGGCATGAGGTTGAGATAGAACTCGGGGCGCACGAAGTGATTGACGCCCGCCCACAGGTAGAAGACGGCCATCACGTAGCGCAACACACTCTTCACCGGCCGCCGTCGCGCGGGGCGACTCTCATTGGGGAGCATGGGGCGAAAGTCTAGCCGAGTGTGAAAGATTATGCGGCCATGAAAAGCCAGCAGTCGGTCGCACTCGCTCTTTCGCTTCTGGTCATCGTCTCCGCCATCGGCTGCAGTGAGCCGGCGCCGCCGCCGGCGCCGGTCGATCCGGCTGCCCGCGCTCGCGACGCCGCCATGACGGTCGACGGCGCCCGCATCGCGGCCGCCGACAGCGAGCCCGGCAACTGGCTCGCGCACGGCCGCACCTACGGCGAGGAACGCTTCTCGCCGCTCGACCAGGTGAACGACCAGAACGTCGGCCAGCTCGGGCTGGCCTGGCACTACGACACCGGACGCGACCGCGGGCACGAAGCCTCGCCGATCGTGGTCGACGGCGTCATGTTCCTCACCACGTCGTGGAGCGAGGTGCACGCCATCGACGCGGCTACCGGCGAGCTGCTCTGGAAGTACGACCCCAAGGTCGCGGGCGAGGTCGGTCGCTGGGCCTGCTGCGACGTGGTCAACCGCGGGGTGGCGGTGTGGAAAGGGAAGGTCTACGTCGGCGCCATCGACGGACGGCTGATCGCGCTCGACGCCGGCACCGGTCAGGTGGCCTGGGAGGTCCAGACCACCGACCAGGCGAAGAGGTACACCATCACCGGCGCGCCGCGCGTGGTCAAGGACAAGGTGATCATCGGCAACGGCGGCGCCGAGTACGGCGTGCGCGGCTACATCACCGCCTACGACGCCGCCACCGGCGCGCAGGCGTGGCGCTTCTACACCGTGCCCGGCAATCCGGCGGAGCCGTTCGAGCACGCGGAGCTCGAAGGCGCGGCCAAGACCTGGAACGGGGAGTGGTGGAAGGTCGGCGGCGGCGGCACGGTGTGGGACTCGATGGCCTACGACCCCGAGCTCGACCTGCTCTACGTCGGCACCGGCAACGGCTCGCCGTGGACGCGCGTGCACCGCAGTCCCGGCGGCGGCGACAATCTCTATCTGTCCTCGATCCTCGCCATCCGTCCGGACGACGGCCACCTGGTCTGGCACTACCAGACCACGCCTGGCGACAACTGGGACTTCACCGCGGTGCAGCACATCGTGCTCACCGACCTCGAGATCGGCGGCCAGGCCCGCAAGGTCCTGATGCAGGCGCCGAAGAACGGGTTCTTCTACGTGCTCGATCGCGCCACGGGAGAGCTGCTGGCGGCGGAGAAGTACGTGCAGGTGAACTGGGCGGAGAAGGTCGACCTCGCTACCGGGCGTCCGATCGAGACTGGAGTCGGCACCTACGACGACGGCCCGAAGATGGTCTTCCCGGGCCCGAGCGGCGGTCACAACTGGCACCCGATGGCGTGGAGCCCGAAGACGCACCTGATGTACATCCCGGCCCGCGAGATGGCGCTCACGTATCCGATGAAGGCCGGCTTCAAGCACGACGATCGGGTGTGGAACACCGGTCTCGACTTCGCGAGCTACCTCCAGATCATCGGCAAGGCGCCCGAGCCGGCGCCGGTCGGCAAGCTGATCGCGTGGGATCCGGCGCAGGGCAAGGCGGCGTGGACGGTGGAGCAGGCGGGAGCGTTCAACGGTGGCGTGTTGGCTACGGCGGGCAACCTGGTGTTCCAGGGCAGGCCTGACGGCGTGCTGGTCGCCTATGCCGCCGACACCGGCAAGACGCTGTGGGAGACCGAGACCTCGATCGGCATCATCGCGCCGCCGGTGAGCTACAAGATCGGAGACGATCAGTACGTCGCGGTGCTCGCCGGCTGGGGCGGCAACACCATCGTCGGCATGGACGCCGCGGTCGCCATCGCCACCACTCACAAGAACATGGGCCGGATGATGGCGTGGAAGCTGGGCGCCCATGGCACCATGCCGCCAGTTCCACAGAAGAGCCTCGACATTCCGGAGCCCCCGCCGCTCACCGCTTCGACCGAGGCGATCGACCACGGTCGCCAGATCTACAACGAGGTCTGCAGCCTCTGTCACGGGCTGCTCGCGGTGTCGAGCGGCGTCGTCTCCGATCTGCGGTTCGCCTCCGCGGAGACGCACACGAGCTGGGACGAGATCGTGCGCGGTGGCAGCCTGCGCAACAAGGGCATGGCGAGCTTCCGCGACCTGCTGTCGAAGGACGACGCCGAGGCCATCCGCGCCTACATCATCTCGCGGGCGATCGAGGATCGCGCGGTGAAGGCGACCACCGACAGTGGGATGCCATAGCGCCGTGAAACGCCCGTACACCAAAGGTCTCCACGATCTCGGCAACGGCCTCTGGGCGTATCTCCAGCCCGACGGTGGATGGGGGTGGTCGAACGCGGGCCTGATCGTCGACGGCGATCGATCGCTGCTGGTCGACACGCTGTTCGACTTGAAGCTCACGCGCGAGATGCTCGACGCCATGCGCCGCGCCACCCCCGCGGCGCAATCGATCGACACGCTGGTCAACACGCACGCCAACGGCGACCACTGCTTCGGCAACGAGCTGGTGTCGGGGGCCCGCATCGTCACCTCGAGCGCGAGCGCGAAGGAGATGGCCGAGGTGGGTCCCGCACGCCTCGCGCAGCTCATGCGCCAGGCGACCGAACTGGGCGAGGCGGGCGACTACCTCCGGCGCATCTTCGGCGCGTTCCAGTTCGACGGCATCACGCTCACGCTGCCCACCGAAACGTTCGACGGCGAGACCACGCTCGTCGTCGGTGGCAAGGAGGTGCGGCTCTACGAGGTCGGGCCGGCGCACACGCAGGGTGATCTCCTGGTGCACGTGCCCGGCGACCGCGCGATCTTCACCGGCGACATCCTCTTCATCGAAGGCCACCCCGTCATCTGGGCGGGGCCGATCTCGAACTGGATCCGCGCCTGCGACCGCATCCTCGCGATGGACGTCGAGACCATCGTGCCGGGCCACGGGCCGCTCACCGACAAGAACGGCGTGCGGCGGCTGCGCGACTACCTCGAGTACATCGCGCGGGAGGCCCGGCGCCGCTACGATGCCGGGATGCCGATGTTCGAGGCGGCGCAGGACATCGCGCTCGACGACTACTCGAGCTGGGGCGACGCCGAGCGCATCGTGGTCAACGTCAACTCGCTCTATCGCGAGTTCTCGGGAAGCCGTGAGCCGGCCGACGTCAACGCTCTGTTCGCGCAGATGGCCGCGCTCCACAAGGCCCGACGGCGGACGCCGCGTTCGGCCGGGACCCCTTGACACCTCTTGCTGCGTCGTAGCAAGATTTGCTGCATCGCAGCAGAACGACTTCGGCCCAGGTCAAAACAGGGGGGTAGCGACGTGCCGACCAACAGCAGTCTCTTTCAGGTCCCGACGACGGTGATCGACTTCCAGCGACGCGTCCTCGAGTTCCAGCGCACCGCCTTCACCAACGCCTTCGAGATGGCGGTCCGGCTCCAGGATCGGCGTCGCGACGTGGTCGAGCGGTTGGTCGACCGCGTGCCCAACCTTCCCGCCGAGTCGAAGGAGCTGCTCGACACCTGGAACCAGGCCGCGGAGCGCAATCGCGAGATGTTCCGGGCCACTGTCGACAAGAGCTTCGATCTGATCGACGGCTACTACGCGCGGCTGGCGACGGCCAAGTCCGACGCGACCTCGGCATAGCGCCGTCCTCGGCGCCCGAGTCATCAGCTCGCAGGGCGTGGTATCTACCACGCCCAGCTAGCTCTCTGGTTCGCTCCAGCTCCGGGCGGCGTAGCGCTCGAGCACGATCGACGGGTGCCAGAAGTCGCGGTCTAGGCCGGCCTTCTCCTTGAGCGCGGCAAGGAAGAGCGGCGCTTCCGCGAGGTTCTCCCAGACCTGCGGCAGGAACGTGGCTCGGCGTTGCCCGTAGCTCAACAGCAGACCATCGATCCCCGGTCGTAGCAGCGCGAGCGCGTCGCGCTCGGACCGGCAGGGTAGGAGCTCCCGCGCGCCGAGCAGCGTCACCTCGATGCTGAGCCCATCGAGCTCGTCGGCCGCCACCGGCGGAAACCGCGAGTCCTCGAAGGCGGCCGCCAGCGCGTTGCGCTGCACGTCCTCGTGCAGCGGACGCATCGCTTCGAGACTACCCACGCAACCGCGCAATCGCGTCCGCTGGTGCAGGCTGACGAAGGTGGCGCCGTGATCGAGAAGCCACGCTTCGACCGGCGTGCCGATCGCGACGTCGCCGTCGCGAGCGAGCAAACTCCGCTCGAGCGTCGCCCGGGCGATCGCGAGAAGTGTCGAGCCTCGGTGATCCGGCAGCTCGAAGCGCGCTTCGTGGTGCTCTCGAATGATGCGCGCAGTATGGCATCAGGTGGTGCCGGGACCAACACGCGCGACTACAATGTGAGGCGTGAACGAGCCCGGCCGCGCCCATCCTCGATCGGCCGGCGACACCACTCCGATCCCGAGCGCCACGACGCGGCTGCCCGGTCTCGACCTCGACGATCCTCCCTACCTTTCCTACCCCGAACCCGCAGAGCTCGACCCGCTGGTCGGGCGGGCCGAGCACGAACGGCGGCTGGCGCTGGCGGCGGAAGCGGTCACCGAGCCCATCGAGCTCCTCGTCCATCTCGCGTTTGGCGAGGGGCGCGCCCTTCA
>DATAFT010000078.1:0-3288 GCA_036257295.1 Thermoanaerobaculia bacterium | reverse complement strand
CCGGCTGACCACTCCGACCGAGGTCGTGCTTCCCATCCGGCCGGCCTCCGCGGCGTCGGCGACGGCGTCGACCGCGACCACCGCCGACCAGATGCTGGTGCACAGCTTGATGATCGTCTTCTATCGGATGCTGCTCGAGCTCGGCTGTCTTCACCTGCACGCCGCCGCGATCCGCTGGAACGGCGAGACCAGCCTCTTTCTCGGTGGCAAGGGGGCGGGCAAGTCGACCCTGTGTCTGGCGTTGGCCCGCGCCGGCGCCACCGTGCTCGGCGAGGACCACGTCCTGGTGAGGCGCGCCGCGAACGGCTTCGAAGTCAGCGGCTGCGACGCCAACATGCGACTCACCGCGCAGACCGAGGCGGCGCTGCTGCCGCAGCCGCCCGCCGGCCGCAAGGCCTGGTTCGGCGGCGTCCTCAAGCGCGAGTTCGACCTGCGCCAGACCGCTCTCGACGTGCGTCCCTTCGTCGACTTCGTGCCGGGTCGCATCTTCTTTCCGGCGGTGGGGGCGCGGGTGGCGATCGCACCGATGCGCCGCGCCACGGCGATGGCGAGGATCCTCGACGCCATCCACGATCGTCACGCCATCGCCGGAGCTGACGACGCGCGGCGGCTCCTCGACTATCTGGGCGCCTTCGTCGACTCGCTCGAGGCCTACCAGCTCGAGCTCAGTCCCCGCCTTTCGGACCTCGACGCCGTCGTCGACTTCGTGGCGGGCGCCCCGTCCGGTCGCTCGCGGTCGCGCGCCGCCGGCTCGAGCGAGTCTTGACCTCGCTGCGGGTCGCGATCGTCGGCGAGTCCGAGCGACCCACCGCGTACGCGGCGGTCAATCGAGTGTGGGCCGAGGGATTGTCTCGAAGCGGCGTCGACGTCCGCCTGCTTCCTTCCACCGCGGCTCTCGATGGTCGCTACGACCGCGTCATCCATCACGACTACAGCGACCACTTCGCGTCGCTGCGCCGGCCCGACACGGCGCGTCTGATCGCGGTGCGCACCTGGGACTTCGGACCCTACCCGCGGCGTTTCGCCGAGGTGGTGAACGACGTCTGCGACGAGCTCTGGGTGCACTCGCGATGGACCGCCGAACAGGCGTGGGCGGGCGGCGTCGAGCGCGCCAAGACGCATGTCGTTCATCACGGGGTCGACACCGGCCTGATGAATCCACGGGGACCGCGATTCGACTTCGGGCCGGGCACGCGAGCCGGCGACCCCGATCGATTCGTCTTCCTCTTCGTCGGCGCCGCAGTCGCCCGCAAGGGTGTCGATATCCTGCTCGACGCTTACGGCCGCGCCTTCACGTCGAGCGACCCGGTGACGTTGGTGATCAAGGACCACGGCGGCGACGTCTTCTACCAGGGAGTCGGTCTGGGCGATGCGATCGCGGCGTTTCGCTCTCGTCCGGGCGCGCCCGAGCTCCACTACCTCGACGCCTATCTCGAGCCGGCGCGTCTCGCCGCGCTCTATCGTTCCTGTCATGCCGGCGTTTTTCCCTACCGCGCGGAAGGCTTCGCCCTGCCGATCCTCGAGGCGATGGCCTGCGGCACACCGGTGATCGCTCCACGCTTCGGCGCCTGTCTGGACTTCTGCGACGACCAGACCGCGTTCCTGGTGCCGGCGCGGCGCATCCGGCTTCCGGTCGCGCGCAACCTCCAGTTCAACACGCTGGGGTTTCGCGAGGAGGTGCAGGAGGTCGACTTCTGCGAGGTGGATCCCGGCGTCCTCGCCACCGAGATGCGACGCGTTGCCGCGCTCGGACCCCGCGCGCGCGAGGTGGGATCCGCTGCGGCCGAGAGAGCCCGGGCGTTCTCGTGGCCGGCTACGATCGAGCGGATTCGCGAACGTCTCGAGAGCTGACGCTCGCCGGGGACGGTCGTAGCGCCTCGAGTCGTGCGACCATTCGACGGCCCACCACCTCGCGCGTGAAGTAGCGCGCGACGTGCTCGCGCGCCCGGGCGCCTCGCGCGGCTGCTTCTCGACGATCGGAGTAGACGCGCCGCATCTGCTCGATCGCGTGCGCCAGATCGGGCTCGGCCCAGCGCTGCGATCCGTCGTAGAAGAACGACCAGTCCATGTCCCACACCGGGCGCAAGGTGTAGTCGACCAGATAGGCGGCATCGGCGGGGAGAAAGTCGCACTGACCGCCGTACGCGGTGGTGACCACCGGCTTCGCCATGCCGGCAGCCTCGAAGTGCGGCAGCCCCCAGCCCTCGGCACGCTGCAGCAGCACGAACGCGTCGCCGCGCCGGTGGAGAGCCTGGATGTCGCCACGTCCGAGGATCCCGGTCACGCCGACGACGCGCGGATAGTGGGCGAGCTTCATGCGGCGTTTGAACGCGGCGACTTCGTCTTGGAGTCGCTGGGCGTCGCTGCGCTCCTTGGGATCGGCGGAACCGGCCGGCAGTGCCCAGTCGAAATAGGTCTTGAGGACGAGGACGACGTCGTGAACGCCGCTGAACGCGGCAAAGTAGGCGGCGAGCAGCCCGATCGGGTTCTTACGCTCGTGCCAGTGGAAGATCGAGTAGAAGACGAACGCGCCGTCCGGCACACCCTGGAGCTCGAGCGGCGCCACCGCAGCCGCGTCAGGCGCTTTCGTGCAGTGGGGCATCACCTCGATCGGCACCCGCACACCGGAGCGCTCGAAGACCTCGGCGTTCCAGCGCGACGGGACCCAGATCTCGTCGACCAGGTTGCAGGCCTTGGTCCACAGCGGGTGCAGGCCGCTGGTCTCCCACACCGTGCATCCGACGACGCCGATGCCCGGGGGCTCCGCGCGCAGACGATGCGCCCAGGTGTCGGGTGTGTCGTGGAGGACGATGCGGTCGTACTCGACCGGCCGGTCGACCAGCGAGGCGAGAACCTCGCCGTCGCGACCGAGATCGGGCTGCTGGTCGTTGTGGCGGATGGCTTCGACCGTGACTGGCACCCCGAGCTGATGAAGAGCGAGGATGTAGTTGCGGGCGGCCTCGGCATAGCCGCTCTGGTTGAACACCTGACCGATGTACTTGACGCCTTTCATGGACCAGGCTAGCTGGAGCAGGCGGCGCACCGCCCATACAGGATGAGCTCGTGCGCCTCGACGCGGAAACCGCGCGGCGACAGACTCCTGAAGTCGCCGGGGCAGGCCTCGACTTCGAACACGGCGTCGCACATCCGGCAGTGGAAGTGATGGTGGTGCCGCTTGCCGGCGCGCTCGTAGCGGTCGGGGCTGCCGGGCAGCTCGACGGCGCGCAGCCAACCTTCCTCGACCAGCCGCTTCACGTTGCGATAGACGGTGGCGATCCCGAGCTGGGG
>DATAFT010000071.1:0-5329 GCA_036257295.1 Thermoanaerobaculia bacterium | reverse complement strand
ACCGCCCTACGGCCGCTGCGCGCGCTGACTCTCGGCCTCGGCGCGTTGCTGAGCGCGCGCCGGCTGCTGCTGCTCGCCACCACGCCCGACAAGGCTGCGGCGGCGCGCGCGCTGATCGGAGGGCCCGAGGACCCGCTGTGGCCGTGCACCGCGCTGCGCGGGCACGCGCAGCTCGACGTGCTGTTGACACCAGCGGCGGCGGGAGAAAGCCGGTGAGCGTCGGCGCGACCGACCTCGCGATCCTCGCCGCCTACATCGCCGGCACGATCGCGCTCGGAATCCTGCTCGGCCGGCGTGCTCCGAGCGCCGAGCAGTACACGCTCGGCGGCCGCGAGCAGTCGTGGCTCCTCATCCTGCTCTCGATCGTCGCTACCGAGACCAGCACGGTCACGTTCCTCTCGATTCCGGGCTTCGCCTACGGGCGCGACCTGACCTGGCTGCAGATCGCGTTCGGCTTCCTGATCGGCCGCGTGATCGTGGCGCACCTGTTGCTCCCGCTTTTCTTCAGCGGCGCCTTCGTCACCGCCTACGAGGTGCTCAACGCCCGCTTCGGCGGCGTGGTGCAGCGGGCGGCATCGGTGCTGTTCGTCTCGACGCGGACGCTGGCCGACGGGCTGCGCCTCTACCTCACCGCGATCGTGGTGCAGGAGATGACGGGGTGGCCGCTCGCGGTCGCGGTGACCGTGGCCGGCGTCGCGGCCGTTCTCTACACCTGGTACGGCGGACTGCGGGCCGTGCTCTGGACCGACGCCGCGCAGTTCGCCATCTACGTCGCGGGCGCGCTCGCCGCGCTCTGGATCCTGGTCGAGCGAGCGCCCGGCGGCGTCGGCGGCATCCTCGACCGCGCGGCGGCGGCGGGCAAGCTGCGCGTCTTCGATCTCTCGCTCGATCTCAGCGAGCCGTACGCCCTGCTCGCCGGACTCGTCGGCGGCATCTTCATCACGCTCGGCTCGCACGGCGTCGACCAGATGATGGTGCAGCGCTACCTGTCGGCGCGCAGTCTCGGCGACGCGCGACGCGCTCTGGTCGCGAGTGGCTTCGTGGTCGTGGTGCAGTTCGCGCTGTTCCTGTTCCTCGGCCTCGCGCTGTGGAGCTTCTATACGGACCATCCGCCGGCCACGGCGTTCGATCGCAGCGACCGCGTCTTCGTCCGCTACATCCTCGACCAGCTACCGGTGGGGCTGGTCGGCCTGCTGTTGGGCGCGATCTTCGCCGCTGGACTCTCGGGCTCCCTCAACTCCTGCGCCGCCACCGCCGCGCGTGACCTGTGGCGGCCGTTCGTCGGCGCCGGTGCGTCTGACCAGCGCGAACTCGCGGTGACGCGCGCGATGACAGTGGCGTTCGGCGCCGCGCAGATCGCGGTCGCGATCGGCGGCCGCTGGCTCGAAGCGTCGGTGATCGAGGCGGTGCTCGGCATCGCGGGCTTCACCAGCGGCATCGTGCTCGGGATCTTCTTCCTCGGCATGTTCGCGCGCCGCGTCGGCCAGCGTGCCGCCATGATCGGTCTGATCGCCGGTTTCGCCGGCATGACCACGATCTACTTCGCTTCCGATCTCGCCTGGCCCTGGTATCCGCTGGCGGGCTCGGCGATGACGTTCGCCGCGGGATGGGCTGCGAGCTTCATCTGGCGGCGCCAGCCCGCTCTAGTGTCCTGATCGTTCGATCGCGCGCACCACGGCATCGGCCAACGCCGGCCGGACCTCGACGATCTTGCGGTTCTCCCGCGTCGGATGAATGCGGTTGGTGAGGAGGACCAGGTAGAGCTTGCGTTCGGGGTCGACCCACAACGAAGTGCCGGTGAAGCCGGTGTGACCGAACGACGATGGCGAGAAGAGCGTTCCCGCGGTCGATCCCTGGGCCGACTTGGTGTCCCAACCGAGGGCGCGGCCGGAGCCGGGGACGATGCCCGCCCGTTGCGTGAAGAGGCGGACGGTCGATCGTTCGACGATCGGGCGCCCCTTGTAGCGGCCCCTCGAGACCATCATCTGCGCGAACCGCGCCAGGTCGGGCGCGGTGGAGAAGAGGCCGGCGTGGGGTGCTATGCCCCCCATCGCGAACGCGTTCTCGTCGTGCACCTCGCCGTGGACGACCCGTTTACGCCACTCGTCGTCGCGCTCCGTGGGCGGAATGCGCGCGAGGAGGTCGGTCGGGGGCCGAAATAGTGTGTCGCGCATCCCGAGCGGCTCGAGCACACGGCGAGCGACGAAGCGATCGAGCGGCACGCCCGAGACTCGCTCGAGGATCTCGCCGAGCAGGATGACGCCGAGGTCGCTGTAGAGCTCTTTCGTGCCCGGCTCGTTGACCAGGGCCATCGTCTCGACGCGCTCGAGGTATGCCGCCTTGCCCTGGATCTCGCGATAGAGCGGCGCCCACCAGTCCATGCCCGACGCGTGCGCGAGCAAGTGGCGGACCGTCACGCGCTCCTTGTCGGGGCCCGTGAAGCCCGGTAGGTAGCGCGCGACCGGAGCGTCGAGGTCGAGCTTGCCTTCGTCGACCAGGATCATGGCCGCGGTGGTGGTCGCCACCACCTTGGTCAGACTGGCGATGTCGTAGAGGGTGTCGGTCTCGACCGGTGGCGAATCGGGTGCGTAGGTCTGGCGGCCGAGGGCGGCGACGTGAACCAGCTTGCCGCGATGACCCACCGCGACCACCGCGCCGGGAAACGCACCGTCCGCGATCGCGGCGGCGAGGATGCGGTCGACCTCGGCGAATCGTTGCGACGAGCGGGTCGACGGCGCCACGAGCACGAAGATAACGGCAAACAGGACGAGAGCGCGCATGCCAGCGCAAGTCTACGAACAGGCCGCCCAGCGGAGTAGCATCGCCCGAATGCGCTTCCACTCGATGCCGGGCAGCAGGTTTGCGCTGGTCGCCGTCCTACTCCTCGCCGTGTTCACGGCGGCTCCACTGGGCGCCGCCAACCTCGCCGACCGACCCCAGGTCGCCGACGCCCTCACGGTCCTCGACCTCTGGCTCGACGAGCAGATCGCCGCCGGCGCCGCTCCCGGCCTCTCGATCGCGATCGTGCACGATCAGGAGCTGGTGTGGTCGAGCGGCTACGGTTTCGCCGATCTCGAGTCGCGCCGGCCCGCCACCGCGTCCACGCTCTACCGCATCGGCTCGGTCACCAAGCTCTTCACCGCGACGGCGGTCCTGCAACTGCGAGACGGCGGCAAGCTCGATCTGGACGATCCGGTGGCGAAGCATCTGCCCGAGTTCCGCGTGCGCGATCCGTTCCCGGCATCGACGCCGATCACGCTCCGCCACCTTCTCACGCAGACTTCGGGCCTCACCCGCGACGCGCCGTTCCCCTACTGGACGACGCACGTCTTTCCCAGCCGTGACGAGGTGCTGGCATCGCTCGCCAAGCTCGAGCTCACCCACCGGCCGGGCGAGACCTACAAGTACTCGAACCTCGGCATGGCGCTGCTCGGCCTGGTGGTCGAGCGGCGGTCGGGCCTCGCTTACGCCGACTACATGCGCCAGCGCATCTTCGAGCCGCTCGGTATGACCAGCTCGACCGCGGCGCCGAGCGAGGAGCACCACCGCCGGCGCGCGACCTCGTACTACCGCAAGGCCACGGACGGCACGCGGCGGGCCTTCGATTACTACGACATGGAGGGACTGGCGGCGGCGGGGAACGTGGTGTCGAGCGTCGAGGATCTGGCGGCGTTCGCGCGGCTCCAGTTCCGCGACGGGGCCGCCGGTGGCGCGCAGATCCTCGCCGGCACCACCCTGCGCGAGATGCAGCGACCCCAGTTCGTCTACCCGAGCTTCGAGGGCGGGCGCGGGCTCGGGTTCGCGGTCTCGCGATCCGACGGCGTCACCTTTGTCGCGCACGGCGGCTGGATCGGCGGCAACCGCACCCATCTCCTGTTGGTGCCCAGCGAGAAGATCGGGGTGATCGTGGCCGCCAACGCGGACGATGCCGACCCGTCCGCGATCGCGCGCAAGGCCTACGACGTGATGGCGCCGGCAATTTCCGCGGCGACGGCCGCACCCGAACCGTCACGCGCCGCCGATCCCGCGTGGCAGCGCTACACCGGCACCTACACCGATCCCTGGGGTTGGGAGTACGAGGTGCTGGTGCACGACGGACAGCTCGCGTTCTACGAGCACAGCTATCCGCCGGACGACGATCCGCTCGACGGCATCACCCGCCTGGTTCCCGTGTCTGAGCACGTCTTTCGCATGCCGGACGGCGAGCCGGTGGTGTTCGAGATCGGCGCTGGTGGGCGAGTCGAGAGAGTCCGCCGCCGGTTCGAGTACCTGACGCCGGTCGAGCGGTGACACCATCCCGGTCGGCGGAACAGACGAACGCGCGCCGCTATACTCGACTCGCTCGATGACCTCGCCCGAACACCCGATCCGCTGGCGCTCCGGCGTCCTCACTGTCGACGACATTCCGGTGCCGGCGATCGCGGAGGCGGCGGGCACACCGACCTACGTCTACTCGGCGACCGCGATCCGCGCCGCTTACCAGCGGCTCGCGACGGCGTTCGCTCCGCTCGGAGCGCGCTTCCACTACGCGATCAAGGCCAGCCCCAACCTCCACCTCTGCCGCTTGCTGCGCTCGCTCGGCGCCGGCATGGACGTGGTGTCGGGCGGTGAGATGGAGCGCGCGTGGCTGGCGGGCGTGCCGATGTCGGACATCGTCTTCGCCGGCGTCGGCAAGAGCGACGCCGAGATCCGCGCCGCCCTCGACGGACGCTTCAGTCCGATGCGCGACGACGCCGCACGGTTCGGCGCCGGCGATCCGGCGGCGCGCGGACCGGTCGGTGTCCTCAACGTCGAGTCGGAGAGCGAGCTCCAGTCGATCGCTCGCCTGGCGCGCGAGCTCGGCGTCGTGGCGCGGCTGTGTGTGCGCGTCAATCCCAACGTCGATCCGCACACGCACGAGTACACGACCACCGGCAAGGAAGAGAACAAGTTCGGCATCGATGCCGACCGCATCGTCGCGCTGTTCGACGCGCACGCCGCCAACCGGTGGATCGAGCTGGCCGGACTCCACATCCACATCGGCTCGCCGGTGCCGAAGGTCGAGCCCTACGTCGAGGCGATCGAGGTGTTGTTCGGCCTCATCGACGAGCTCGAGGCGCACGGTCATTCCATCCGCATCCTCGATCTCGGCGGCGGCTGGCCGGTTCCGTACCGCGACGGCGAGGTGCCGCCGATCGAGGCCTACGCCGAGCGGCTGGTGCCGATGCTCGAGCCGCGCACTCGCCGCGGGCTCCTGGTGTGCCTCGAGCCCGGGCGATCGCTGCTCGCCAACTCGGCGATCCTGGTCGCGCGTGTCGAGCACCTGAAACGCGGGCACGCCAAGACCTTC
>DATAFT010000003.1:0-1824 GCA_036257295.1 Thermoanaerobaculia bacterium | reverse complement strand
CGGTCTGGATCGACGGCCGCGACGGCGACACCGGGTTGCGCGTCGCAGCGAGCACCGACGGCGTGGTCTGGCGCGCCAACGCCAACGTCGACGCCGTCACCTGCCAGTGCTGCTGGAACGATCTCGCCGTGCTGGGTCCGGACCGTCTGGCCGTGCTCTATCGCGATCGCGACCCGCGCGACATGGCGGTGGCGGTGACCGAGGATGGCGCGCGATCGTGGGAGCGCCGTGGCACGGCGGGCGCGTTCGGCTGGAAGGTCGACGGTTGTCCGCACGTGGGTGGTGGTCTTGCCATGTTCGGCGCGACACTTCACGCGGTGGTGTGGACCGGCGCTCCCGACCGTGCCGGTCTCTACGACGTCGCTTCCGCCGACGGCGGACGTCACTGGAGCGAGCCGTTCGAGCTGGGCGGACGCGGGGCGCGCCACGGCGATCTAGCGGTCGCGGGCGGCGCGCTGGTGGCGGCGTGGGACGAGGGCGCCGCGATCTACGCCGCGCGGTCGGCCGACGGCAAGACCTGGAGCGAACCGCTCCGTCTGAGCGATGCTACGGCGCGCGCCTCGCACCCGTTGGTGGTCGCCACCGCAAGCGGAGCGCTGGTGCTGTGGACCGAGAGCCGCGCCAAAGACGGCGAGAGCGGCGGCGACGACGGCGCGTCGCGATGGGCGTCAGTCCGCTTCTGAGTGCGCTTCTGAGCGCTTCGTCGCCTACTCGAGTAGCGTGCTCGACTGCTGAGCGGCATGGTCGAGCGTGTCGTAGACCTGGTTGATCGTCGAGGCGCCATTGATCGGCGGCGTGCCGTCGCCTCGAGCCGCCGCCGAGAAGTCGTCGCCGAGCTCCCGCAGCGAACCGAGCGCGCCCTGCGCGGTGTAGCAGGCGGGGCGAGAGCAGTCGCACTCGTCGTCCGCGGCGGCGATGCGGTTCTCGATGCGCAGGTAGGTGCGGTCCCAGGCGTCGAGGTCGATCGGCGGTTTCGAGAACGAGCGCATCTCCTCCGCGAAGACCTCGGCGGCGTTGCGGGCGGCCATGACGCAGTCGCCCTCCTCGCCCTTGCCGGCTTCGACGTAGCTCCGCGACCCAGGCCCCGACCCCAGCCCCCTGAACCACGGAATCACGGAGGTCCACAGGAACCAGACAGCTACCACCAACAACACGAAGTTGATGATCTTGTTCAGGTTGACGCGCGCAGTCTCGGGTCGCGACCTAGCCATGACGGGACCTATTCTGGCTCAATTCGTCGACTCGGGTATATCGCCCCTCTCGGACCAGGGCGATCCGCGCTGGCGGGGTCCGGCGAGCGGAGATAGACTGCGCCGAAGATCAACCGGTCGGCGCCGGCACCGAGCCTGCTTCGGCCCCGTCATGACGGACACCGGAACGCGCATCCGCCCACCGCAGCTCGACGCCGTGTCGACGACCGCCGAGCGCCGCCTGGTGCCGCGCGAGGCCACCCTGCACGGCTTCGTCGAGACCGTGACGCGGGTCGGCGGCTTCAGCATCACCGAGCTCGATCCGATCACGCCGCTCCTGGTCCGCACCGAGAACTCGCTCTACCGCATCACCGTGCTCGAGCCGCGCGGACGCCGCATCCTGGTTCAGGGCGGCACCTACTTCCCCGAATCGACCCCGGCCGAGCTCGAGGGCTCGAGCCTGGGCGGCAGCCTCCTCAAGCAGGGCTGGATCGCCACCGGCCTGCGCATGGAGATCTCCACCGATGGCCGGCGCATCGTGACGTCACGGGTGCGCTCGATGGAGATCCACGACGGCCTACCCGGGCCCTTCTAGCCGGGCCCTTCCAGCTCTGCCCTCCAGTCCGCCGTCCGA
>DATAFT010000621.1:0-2165 GCA_036257295.1 Thermoanaerobaculia bacterium | reverse complement strand
CGGTTGCGCCCGGCGAGTGACTTCACGAGCGCCGCGAGCTCGAGCCGGCGCTCGGGGTCGAGCGACGCTGTCGGCTCGTCCATCAGCAGGACCGGAGGGTCGGTCGCGAGCGCGCGGGCGATGGCGACTCGCTGCGCCTCGCCCCCCGAGAGCTCGCGCGGCAACGCTGCGGCGCGGTGCTCGACGCCCAGCGACTGGAGGAGGTCGCGCGCCCGGCGCTCGGCCTCGGGCCGCGCCACCCTCTGGACGTGCACCGGCGCCAGCGCCACGTTCTGCAGGGCGGGCAGGTGCTCGAACAGGCAGTGGAACTGAAACACCATGCCCACCTTGTGCCGCAGCTCGCGCAAGACCCGGGGCTGCGACGTCCCCGCGGGCACCGCGACACCGTCGACGTCGAGCCTGCCCCGCTCGAACGCTTCGAGCCCGGCGATCGCCCGCAGGATCGTGCTCTTGCCCGATCCGGAGGCCCCCATCAACGCCACCACCTCGCCACGCGCGACCTCGAACGTGATCCCGGCGAGCACCTGCCGGCTGCCGCGCCGAAGGTGCAGGTCGTTGACGGTGATCGCCGTCGCCGTCACTCGGTGGCCGCCTTCCAGCGCTGTTCGAGCCGGCGCGCGAGACTCGACAACGGCAGCGACATCGCCAGGTAGAGGGCCGCGCACAGCGCGCCGGGAATGACCCAGCTTCCCAGATTGGTGGCGAAGATCTGGGTCTGCTTGGTGAGCTCCATCACGGTGAGGACCGAGACCAGTGACGAATCCTTGAGCAGAGCCACGAAGTCGTTGGTCATCGGCGCCAGCGCCAGCCGGAACGCCTGCGGTCCGCGGATGAGTGTGAGCACCTGACGCTCGGTGAAGCCGAGTGTGCGCGCGGCCTCGAGCTGGCCGGTAGGGATCGCCTCGAGGGCACTGCGATAGATCTCGCTCTCGTAGGCGGCGTAGTTGAGGGCGAGGCCGAGCGCCGCCGCGCCGAAGGCCGGCAGGCGGATGGCGGCCGCGATTCCGTAGTAGAGGACGAACAGTTGCAGCAGGAGCGGCGTTCCCCGCATCAGCTCGACGTAACCGGTGAGCACGGCACGCAGAGCGGGAGAGCCGTAGACGCGGCCGCTCGCGATCAGGACCCCGAGCATCACCGCGAGCCCCATCGAGAGGCATGACAGCACCAGAGTCACCGCCGAGGCGCGCAGCAGCGCCGGCAGATACGCCCGCGCGGTCGTCCACTTCGAGCGATGCGCGGTGGCGTCCTCGAAGCCGGGGCCGGTGATCGGCGCGATCGACTCGTCGGCGAGCACGCGTCGATAGAGCTGCGACTGGTCCTCGTTCCAGACTTCCCAATTCCGAAAGATGCGCTCGAGGGAGCCATCGCGCATCGCCCCGCGCAGGATCTCGTTGGCGCGGTCGCGCAGGGCTGCGTTCGACGGAGCGAGCACGCCGACGTAGTGACTGGTCGCGACGCTGTCCGGCTGGACCGTGAACCCGTCGATCGTCTTCTTCCGTCGCTCGGCGAGCACGTTGTCGAGCAGAACACCATCGACGCGCCCGAGCACCAGATCCGAGTAGGGATGCACGTCGTCGTCGTAGGAGACCGGTGTGATGCCGTGCTCGCGTTGGGCGCGCAGCAGGATCTCGTAGGCGATGGTCCCGCCGAGAGTGGCGACTCGGCGGCCGGCGAGGTCTTCGAGGGTACGGAAGGTGTCGCGATCCGCGTCGCGGACGCTCAGCACCTCGGCGAACTCGTAGTAGGGAATGGTGACCGACATCGCCGAGCGACGGGCCGGCGTGTCCTCGATGCCGCTCAGACCGATCTCGGCGTCGCCGCGGGCCACCGACTGGTCGATGGAGGCGTACTGGACGACGACGAACTCCGGCGCCCGTCCGAGTCCCTGCGCGATCAGCTCCGCGATCTCGACGTCGAAGCCGACCACCGACTCGGGGTCGCTCGGGCTCGCCTCGACGAACGGCGCTCCTCCTTCGGGGTCGCCGGCCCAGCGGAACGGACGCTGCTGCTCATCGTTCTGACCTGCGGCCAATCCCGGCGCCAGGACGGCCAACAGTCCAGAGATGAGAAACTTCAGCGTCATCACCCGCAGCGCTTAATAGCAGATCGCGCCGGCGATGTCAGGGCTTCGGCGGACGCGTATATTGAGTGAGTGAAATCGCGGC
>DATAFT010000565.1:0-2723 GCA_036257295.1 Thermoanaerobaculia bacterium | reverse complement strand
CAGGGTGCCCCCGCCCGCCTGACGCCCGCCGCTCCCCGGACTACGAAAGCCTCGCAATGTCCGTATTAGTCCTCACCCAAGAGGGGACTAGGACTGATACTGAAACTGCGGCGGATTCCTGAATGAGCGTAGGGCTGGGAGCGATGGGCGACAGCGGGGCGGGGGTGCTCCTGCGGGGGAGCTCTGGAGCGAGCGCTGGTACAGCGACCGTGAAGTGGCAGTGGTGGCAGCGAGCGGAAGCGCAGGCGCGCGCACAGTGCTCAACGCACTCCTCTTAGCGCGCGCCGGTCCCCCGCGGGAGCGCCCCCGACCCGCACTCGCCCATCGCGGCGCCACCTATACAAACAATCGCCAGGTCCTATCGCCCCATCTGTTCCGCTCGATCCACGATCACCTGGAAGATCCTCGCCGTCGCCGCATCGATCATCACGCCACCATCCGAGCCTTGCGCTGATCCCTTGCCCTCGTCCTCGGCCTTGCGCACCTCGGCGATGACCTTGCGCGCGTTGGCGATCTCCTCGTCGGTCGGCGCGAATACCTGGTTGGCGAGCTCGATCTGGCTGGGGTGGATCGCCCACTTGCCGACGAAGCCGAGCGCGGCGGCACGGGCGGCCTCGCGCACGAAGCCTTCGGGGTTGCGGAAGCTGGCGTAAGGCCCATCGATGGCGTCGATGCCGGCGGCGCGCGCCGCCACCACCAGGCGGGCGCGCGCGAAATGCCAGATGTCTCCGGGGTAGCGCTCGTCGGTGTGGCCGATCTGTCCCAGCTTCATGCCTTGGCTCGCCGACAGGTCGCCGACGCCGAGGATCAGCGACTCGAGCCGCGGGCAGCAGCGCGCCAGCTCCTCGACGCAGGCCAGCGCCTCGACCTCCTCGATCAGGATCTCGATGCCGATGCGATGGCGCAGGCCGAGCTTGCGCTCCAGCTGCGTGAGCAGCGTGTCGAAGAACCAGACGTCGCGCGGCGCCTTCACCTTCGGCACGATGATGAGGTCGAGGCGGTCGCCGGCGCCTTCGACCACGGTGATGGTGTCGGCATACGCCCACGGCGTGTCGGGACCATTGACGCGCACCGCGCGCGTCTTGCGCCCGAAGTCGAGCTCGCGCAGCGCGGTGACCGCCAGGCCGCGCGCCCGCTCCTTCTCTTTCGGCGCCACCGAGTCCTCGAGGTCGAGGAACACCAGGTCGGCATCCGACGCCGCGGCCTTGCCCATCATCTTCTCGCTCGAGGCCGGGGTCGAGAGCTCGGAACGGCGCAGGCGGGTGGTCACGATCTCATCTCCTTCTCTGTTGCGGACTCGATGCCGAACTCGGCGAGGACCTCGGCCGTGTGCTCGCCGAGACGCGGCGGACGACGGTAGACGCCGCCCGGGGTCGCGGTGAGCTTGATCGGCGTGCCGGCGTAGACCGCTTTGCGCGAATCGCAGCCGGCGTGCTCGACCTCGACCAGCATGTCGCGGCTCCTGGCGTGCGGGTCGGCGAAGATGTCGCGCACCGTCTGCACCGGGCCGGCCGGCACCTTGCCGCCGAGGGCCGCCACGGCGTCGCGCGTCGAGCGGAGCCGCGTCCACTCCCCCACCACGCGCCGCGTCTCTGGGGCGTTGCGCACGCGGTCGCGGCTGGTGCGGAACCGCTCGTCGTCGCCCAGCTCGGGACGCCCCATCACGTCGCACAGGAGTCTCCAGTGCGCATCGCCGGGAGCGGCGATCGTGATCCAGCCGTCCTCGGTCGGAAAGTTCTCGAACGGGCAGAGCATGGGGTGGGCGTTGCCCTCGGGCCCGGGCACCACTCCCGCGTACGAGTACTGGTAGACGATGCGCTCGCACATCGAGAGCACGGCGTCCACCATGCCGACGTCGACCAGTTGCCCCTCGCCGGTCCGCTCGGCATGCCGCACCGCGGCAACGACGCCGAGCGCGGCCAGCGCCGCCGGGTAGATGTCGCCGATGCCGGGACCGGCTTTGAGCGGCACGCCGTCGGCGGTGCCGGTGATGCCCATGACCCCGCCCATCGCCTGCGCCACCACGTCGAAGGCGGGCCAGGCGACGTACGGGCTCTCGCCGGTGCGCGGATCTCCGAAGCCGCGGATGGTGCCGTAGACCAGCGCCGGGTTGGCGGCGTGGAGCGTCTCCCACGCGAGGCCCAGGCGCTCCATCACTCCGGCGCGGAAGTTCTCGACCAGGACCGGCGACGAGGCCGCCATGCGCCGCAGCACGTCCTTGCCTTCCTCGGTCTTGAGATCGACCACGATCGATCGCTTGTTGCGGTTGATGCTGCCGAAGTAGCCGCCGTAGGCATGCTCCTGGTCTTCCGGGAAGAACGGCCCGGTGAAGCGCGTCATGTCGCCGCCCGGCGGCTCCACCTTGATCACGTCGGCGCCGAGGTCGGCGAGCAGCATGGTGCAGTAGGGGCCCGCCAGCATCTGGGTGAGGTCGATCACCCGCAGCCCGCGAAGGGGACCGGCGCCGCCACCACTCAACGGTTGCCCCAGTGACTCCGACGCTTGAGCAGGACGCGCCGCTTGCCCTCGAATACCTTGGTGCCGTCGTGCTTGAAGCCGTGATGGCGAAAGACGACGATGCCGGCATCGGCACGGTCGGCGTCCGTGGTCTCGACCACTTCGCTCGCCGCGTAGAGCGTGTCGCCGTGGAAGACCGGCGCGGTGAAGCGCAGCTCGTCGAGCCCCAGCTCGGCGAGCGCGTTCTCGGCGGTGTCCTGCGTGGT